>JBBRXQ010000273.1:0-4172 GCA_038238515.1 Sphingomonadales bacterium
ATCTTGTCAGACAGATGCCCAAACAGAAGATTGAACGGCATGCCGATCACGCAGGCAATCCCGACGAGGATTTCCGCCGTGATATCGTCCACCCGCATGGCGGATTTCAAGAACGACAGTCCGCTAAACATAGCGGTGTACCAGATCACGGTAAGGCCAGCCGCCACGCCAAACAGCGCGATAAGCAGGCGGCGCGGATTGCCGGGATAGGTCATACTTTCGATAAATGGATTGCCGGCCAGCTCGCCGCTGGCCTTCATTGCCTTGAACACCGGGCTTTCCGAAAGCTTAAGCCGCATCCACAGCGAGATTGCCAAGAGCCCGAGGCTGAGCAGGAACGGCACGCGCCAGCCCCAGTCTTTCCAAGTGTCCTCGCTCATCAACGCCTTGCACGACAGAACCACAAGCAGGCTGAGTACGAAACCGCCCATCACGCTGGCCTGAATCCAGCTGGTGTAATAGCCGCGCCGCGCGGGCGAGCAGTGCTCGGCCACATAAACTGCCGCTCCGCCATATTCGCCGCCAAGCGCAAGACCCTGCAAAATGCGCAGCGTGATGATCAGCGCAGGCGCAGCATAACCAATTGTTGCAGCCGAGGGGACAAGCCCGACACCAGCGGTGGCCACCCCCATCAGCATCACCGTGGCCAGAAACGTATATTTGCGGCCGAGTTTATCGCCGAGATAGCCGAACAGCACTGCGCCCAGCGGGCGAAAGCCAAACCCGACCGCGAACACCAGCCAGAAAAGCAGCATTTCAAGCGTAGCGTTGCCAGTGGGAAAAAACGCCTTGGACAGGATCGCGCCGAGCGTGCCGTAGATAAAGAAATCATACCACTCGAAAACGGTGCCCGCAGAGCTTGCTGCGATGACCAAGCGAATGTCGGCAGCGCTTGGCTCGGGCATTGTTGAGCGTGCTTCAGTTATCGCGCTTGAACTCATTCCCCGCCCCCAAATTCGGCTTATTGTGAGCGGTTGTAGCGAAGCCGCAACGCGTGCGAAAGGGCCCTATCCTTCATCGCTTAGGCGATTGGCCAAGCGCATCTAGCGCGGCGTCCCATGCCAGCAGGATCGCGCCGTGCCGCGCGGGATAGGCGCGCGCGGGCGCGATCAGATCAATCCCCGGCCACGCGGGCGCTGGCCCCTGTCCCGCAAGCCATGCGGCAAGGCTAAGCCGGGCTGCAAAAACCAGATCGCGCGTAAGTCCGGGCGCGCCCGACGCGAATATGTGCGCTGCGGCTTGGCCCACGGCGCATGCATGCGGCCTTATGCCTATTTGCGCGATCTGATCCGCGGCATCGACGCTGAGCGCCAGCGCGATGGCGCTGCCGCAACTGCGCGAGCGGGCTTCGCCGCGCAGGGGCAGCGCCTCGTCCCACGGAAAGTTGGCCAGTCCGGTTGCTGCGCTCAAAATGTCAGGCGTGTAGAGCGGCGGTGCGCGGGTTGCCATGTCAGGATTCTTTGGCAGATGGTTTGCGCTTGGCTTTTTTCTTAGCGTCGCTTTTTTTTGCTGCGCTCCCGGCTTCGTCCTTGGCCACATCTTTGGCCGCCGCTGCGGCTGCTTCGGTGCGGCGCGCCGCGATCATCGTCATCAATTCTTCGCTGGCCGCGTTAAGAAATGGATAGGTCCGCGCCTGAGCAATCCATGCCGGCCGGCCGCTGACGCCCCAGACCACATCATAACCAAACACCACGAGCGAAAAGGCCAGCACGATGATAATGAAGCCCTTCACCGCGCCAAATCCGAAGCCAAGCACGCGGTCGATCGGCCCAAGCAGCGAATTGCGGCTGGCACTGCCCATGGTTCGCGCGGCAAACTGCGCCGCCATGAACGGGATGATCATCAGCAAGGCGAACGCCAAGACCCCAGCGCCGGTCTCGTTCTTGAGATAGGGCGCAAGCAGATAGGTGAGCGGCTCGTGCAAAGTGTGCACCGCGATCAGCGCGATGCACCATGCCGCCAAAGACAGCACTTCCTCCACAAATCCGCGAAAAAAACCGCCAACCGCGCAAAGCGCCACGATCAGGAGGACTACATAATCAAAACCGGTCATCGGACCAGAAACTAGGCCCCAGCCATCACCCGGTCAACGAGATTTGGAAGGAGCCGAATGGGCGAATAGCTGAGGCCCGGTGCGTCTTCACCATGTGCGCCGTCTGGCCCATGCGCCTTTGAAAAGCCCAGCTTAGCCGCTTCCTTGATGCGGATGGCGGCATGCGCCACCGGGCGCACCTCGCCCGCCAGCGAAATCTCGCCAAACCAAGCCGCGCCGTGCGCCAAAGGCCGATCTGCCAGCGCGGAAACCAGCGCGGCGGCAACCGCCAGATCGGCGGCGGGATCAGTCAGCCGGTAACCCCCCGCGACATTGAGATACACCTCGGCGCTGGAAAAACTGAGGCCGCAGCGCGCCTCAAGCACCGCGAGCAGCATTGCCAGCCTGCCGCTGTCCCAGCCCACCACCGCGCGGCGCGGCGTTGCTCCGCTAGCAAGGCGCACAGTGAGCGCCTGAATTTCGACGAGCACGGGCCGCGTGCCCTCCAGCGCCGGAAACACCGCGCTGCCCGCGACGGCTTCGGATCGGCCAGAGAGAAACAGCAGCGAGGGATTGCCGACCTCCTCAAGCCCCGCCCCGGCCATGGCGAACACGCCGATTTCATCGACCGCACCAAACCGGTTTTTGAGCGCGCGCAAGATGCGGTATTGATGGCTGCGTTCGCCCTCAAAGCTCATCACCACATCGACCATATGTTCGAGCACGCGCGGCCCGGCGATTGAGCCATCTTTGGTCACATGGCCGACCAGCACCAGCGCGGCCCCAGTTTCCTTGGCATAGCGGATCAATTCAAATGCGCAGCCGCGCACCTGGCTGACGGTGCCCGGCGAACCCTCGATTTGATCGGAATGCATCGTCTGGATCGAATCGATTACCAGCAGCGCGGGCGGCGGCATGCCGCCCAGCGTGGTGAGAATATCGCGCACCGATGTTGCCGCCGCGAGCCGCAGCGGCGCTTTGCCAAGGCCGAGCCGGTCTGCGCGCAGGCGCACCTGATCCGCCGCTTCCTCTCCGCTGATGTAAATCGCATCGCCGCCCGCCATCGCGATCCGCGCGGCGGCTTGGAGCAGTAGGGTTGATTTGCCAATGCCCGGATCGCCGCCCATCAGGATGGCCGAACCCGGCACCAATCCGCCGCCCAGCGCGCGATCAAATTCGGCGAGGCCAGTGGGGCGGCGCACCGGCAGGCTGATCGGCGCATCAAGCGAGACAAACGGAAAGGCGCGGCCCCCGCCCGAAAGATCATGCTTGGCGGAAAACACGGTTTCTGGAGCGTCCTCGGCCAGCGTGTTCCATTCCGAACAATCCGGGCACTGCCCCTGCCAGCGGAACGAGACACCGCCGCAGGCCTGACACACATAGCGACGTTTCTGCTTAGCCATGCTTGAGAACTAACGCGAACAGATCAGGAACGCAAGCCGCGTTCTGCGCCGATCAATTCGCTCAAGGATTGTGATGGTGCCCCTGGCCAGACTCGAACTGGCACGGATCTCTCCATCCGATTTTGAGTCGGACGCGTCTACCATTCCACCACAGGGGCACTCGTTATGCCGCTTAGCGGCTTGCCGCGCCGAGTTCAAGATCAGGCGGATTTTATCGCGCCAACCACCATCTTGTGTAGTTTTGAATGCAGCGCATCGTTGCCCGCCAGCACGGTTTCATCGCAGATTGGCTGGGAACGGCCGCGATAATCGGTGACGAAACCGCCTGCTTCGCGCACCAGCAGACAACCGGCGGCGGTGTCCCAAGGTTGCAGCGCACTTTCCCAATAGCCATCAAAACGCCCGGCGGCGACCCACGCCAGATCGAGCGAGGCCGCGCCAAAGCGGCGGATGCCCGCCACGCGCGGGCCAATGTCGTGATAGATGCGCGTCCATTCGCCCATATCGCCGCGCCCCGAAAACGGGATGCCGGTTGCGATCAGCGATTCGTCGAGATTGCGCCGTGCCGACACGCGCAACCGGCGATCATGGAGCCATGAGCCGCTGTTTTTCTCGGCCCAATAGCTTTGGTCGGTGATCGGCTGATAGACGATGCCGGCGGTTACTTCGCCCCACGCTTTGCCGTCCAAAGTGCGTTCCTGAACCGCGATCGAGATCGCGAAATGCGGGATGCCGTG
>JBBRXQ010000274.1:0-4159 GCA_038238515.1 Sphingomonadales bacterium
GTCAAGGTAGTTCTGCGCGGCTTTGGCCTCATCGCTGCCGGGCGCGAGTTTGACCACTGATTCCCATGATTTGCGCGCGGGTTCATCGCGCCCGCCCAGCACCGCGATCACTCCGGCTTCAAGCCCAATCGCAGGATCGACTGGATCCAGCCGCGCGGCGGTTTCGATATCGGCTTGAGCACGCGCCAGATCCTTGCTGCGCCGCGCTAGCGTGGCCGAAAGCAGCCAGCCATCGGCGTTCTCGGGCGCGAGCTGGTGCGCTTCGTCAAGCGCGGTGCTCGCTTCCGCTATGCGGTCGAGCGCCACGAACGCACGCGCACGATCGGCTTGCACCCTGCCAAATGTGGCCTCGTTCGCCCCTTCTTTCAGCGCCAAGGCCTGATCAAACCAACTGAGCGCGCGTTCGGCCGAGCCGGCGCGGAGCGCGGAGCTGCCCGCCAATGCCAGCACGGGCACTTTGGCAGCGGGCTGATCAGCAGGCGCATCGCCAGCGCTCGCGGCGAAGGCGGTTTCGGCCTCGGCAAAATCGCCCTGCTGCGCCAAGATCACGCCCAAACAGCGATGCGCGGCAAAGCGCGCATCAGCCTTGGTGCTCTGCGCCAGCCAAGCGCGGGCGGCGGCCAGCCCGGCGGCGGGATCATCCTTGGCGGCTGCCACGCAGCGGGCGAACCGGCCTGGCTGCTGGGATGGTGCGGAAACTGCGGCTGGCGTTTCGCCCGGCGCGCGCTTGCGCGGGATTGGTAACGGCGATGAACCGCGCGGCGAGGGGTTTGGGCCGACTTGCATCAGCGCGGCGCGCTGCGGTGCCGCGCTGGCTGCTGCAATCGGGGCCGCGGCAACCTGCATGTGTAAGCCAGCCAAGACGAGGATGAGCATCGTGAAATCCCTTGCGCGCGCTTTATCCGGCCCGCAGCGAGAGCTCGCTTAAGGCGGCGAGCATCAGGGCGATGTCGGCGGGGCGCGACAGCCGGTGATCGCCGTCTTTGATCAGGTGGACCTGCACATCGGATGAACGCACCGCGCGCGCCAGCCGTAGCGAAATCTCCCACGGCACATCGCCGTCGCGCTGCCCGTGGATCAGCCGCACCGCGCCATCGAACGCAATCCCGGCGCTAAGCCGCAATTGATGCGTCTGCCCGTCCGCCCAGAATTCCGGATAGGTCGGCGTCTTTTCGGGGCCATAGGGATTTTCTGCCCAGACCACTTGGCCAGCGGCGAGCGCGGCGGCTTGCGCGGCCGCGATGCCCCAATCGGTGAAGTCGGGGGCAGGTGCGATGCCGGTGAGGGCTTCGACGACATCGGGCAGCGCCTCTGCCACCAGCAGCATCAGCCAGCCGCCCATGCTCGATCCGCACAGCACCGCGCGCGCGATGCCCTTGGCGCGGATCAGCGCTGCCACTTCAACGCGCCAGCGCGACAGCGTGCCATCGGCAAAATCGCCGCTGCTCTGCCCGCAGCCCGAATAATCGAGCAGCAGGCACGCGCGCCCTTGCTCTGCCGCCCAGCGCAGCACCGCCTGCGCTTTGCTCCCGCTCATGTCAGATTTGTAGCCGGGCAAGAATACGACCGCCGGGGCCGCGCCGGGCAGAAACCTGTGCGCAATGCGGCGGCCATCGGGGCCGTCAAACCACGCGATCGGGGCTGCTGCGGCGATATCGGTGCCTATGTCCATTAACACTTGTTAGGCGCATCGTCCCACGATGGGAACAGCTGCGACAATGTGGCGCGGTCATCTGGCATAGTGTCTGGCCCATGCTATGCCCCCGCGATGAACGCGCGCTTGATCCGTTTTTCTGCTTGGTTTTGCGAGAGCCGCACGGCGCTGGTCATGCTGTTTGCTGTCTTCGCCGCGTTGCGCGGCGGAGCAATCCTGTTCGATGTCACCCCCAGTTCCGACGCCGACTGGTATTTTGCACGCGCAGACATGCTGGCGGCGGGGCGCGGTTATCTCGGCAACAACGGCGCGGCCACTGCTTATTGGCCGCCGGGCTGGCCATTGGCGCTCAGCGCGGTGTTCCGCTTGTTTGGCACGTCGACCGCCGCGCTTGGCGTGTTCAATCTGATCGCTGCGCTGATCGCGGGCTGGCTGACGTATGATTTGGGGCGAAAGCTGTTCGGCCCGCAGTCGGCTCAATCAGAGCTGGCCGGACGCACCGCGCTGCTTCTCCTTGCGGTCTATCCCAATTCGATTCTCTATGTGCCGCTCGCGCTTACCGAGGTTTTTTACACCACCCTGTTGCTCGGCGGATGCTGGCTGCTCATCGCGCGCAAGGGTGCCTGGCGGATCGCGGTGGCGGGCGCGGTGTTTGGCTTTGCCATGCTGGTGAAGACGCAGACGCTTGTGGTGGTGCCGCTGATCTTTGCGATCGGGCTATGGCGCGAAGGCAATGTTTGGCGGCGGGTGCCGGGGATCGTGGGCCGGGCCGGGATCCTGTTTGCCTTCGCCGCGCTGGTCGTTGCGCCGTGGACCTTGCGCAATCACCGCGAACTGGGCGCATGGGTGCCGGTTTCGACCAATGGCGGGATCACGCTGCTGACCGGCAACAACGATTCTGCGCGCGGCGGCTTCAAGCCTGACGATCCGATTGTCACAGCGCTTGATGCCCGCACCGACCTCAATGAATTGCAATATGATGCCGAGGCGGCGCGGCTGGGCAAGCAATGGATCAAGGAACACCCGGCGCAATTTGTGAAGCTTATGCCGCTCAAGCTGCTTCGGCTGTGGGGGCCAGATGGCGAGGGCCAATGGGCCTATGAAACCGGTTCACCTGCCTATAAAGCCGCACCTTGGGCGTTCACACTGCTGCGCGCGGCGAACCAACTTTATTATGGCGCGCTGCTTTTGCTGTTTGGCCTTGGCGCGGTGCTGATGGTCAGGGCGCGGCGCAAGGCGGGCGAGCGGCTGATCGATTGGTGGATGCTGCCCTATGGCATCGCGCTTTATCCCAGCGGCATTGCAATGGTGTTTTCTGGCCAATCGCGCTTTCATTATCCGGTGATGCCGTTTGTCTGCATGGTGGCGGGGTGGGTGATCGCAGCGGCTATCGCGAAACGCGCAGCCAGCCGCCCCTGATCACGGGGCCTGAACACTGGTTCTAATCGCCAAGAAGGCAATCGGCGCTTCCGGCGCGCGCTGGTTTCTGCCACAGCGGCGCTCGTGAAACGTGAGAGCTGCGATGTCTGATTTATTGAAAATTACCCTGCCCGACGGTTCGCAGCGCGAGGTGCCGCGCGGCACCACCCCGGCGGATATTGCCGCCGCCATCGGCCCCGGGCTGGCCAAAGCGGCGCTGGGCGCGCGGGTGGACGGCGCGATGTTTGATATCATGCGCGCGTTTGAGGGCGATGCGCATCTCGCGCTGATCACAGCAAAGGATGAGGCCGACGCGCTCGAACTGGTGCGCCACGATTTTGCGCATGTGCTGGCCGAAGCGGTGCAGGCGCTGTTTCCGGGCACGCAGATTACCTTTGGCCCATCGACCGACGATGGATTTTATTATGACTTCGCGGCGCCTAAAATCGATGGCAGAGATCGCGCCTTCACCGAGGACGATCTGCCCGCAATCGAAGCGCAGATGCGCAAGATTATCGCCGCCGACAAGCCGCTGCGCCGCGAAGTGTGGAGCCGCGCCGATCTGATCGCGCGCTGGGCGGCGCAGGGCGAGAGCTTTAAGGCTGAATGGGCATCGGAATTGCCCGAGGATGAGGAACTGACGGTTTATTGGTCGGGCAGCGATTGGCTGGATATGTGCAAAGGCCCGCATCTTGCCTCCACCGGCAAGCTCGATCCGCAAGCGTTTAAGCTGACGCGCGTATCTGGCGCATATTGGCGCGGCGATCAAAGCAACGCGATGCTCAGCCGGGTGTATGGCACCGGCTGGCTTAACAAAAAACAGCTCGATGCGCATCTCATCCGGCTGGAGGAAGCCGCCAAGCGCGACCACCGCAAATTGGGCGCAGAGATGGACTTGTTCCACCTTCAGGCCGAGGCGCACGGCTCCGTTTTCTGGCACCCCAAGGGCTTCCGCATCTGGCGCGAGCTTGAGGCCTATATGCGCCGCGCGATCGATGGCGCGGGCTACCGCGAGGTGAAGACCCCGCAAGTGATGGATGCGCGCCAGTGGGAGCAATCGGGCCACTGGGGCAAATACCGCGAAAA
>JBBRXQ010000275.1:0-4151 GCA_038238515.1 Sphingomonadales bacterium
AAGCTCTTTGGCACAAAGCCGCTACGCCTCGACTCTGCCAAGCCCAAACCTTCAGTCAGTGCAGTGTTTTCGGCATTTAACGAGGAGCGGGTACTTCCCGAAAAGTTGGAAAACCTGCGCCAAATCAAGGCGCTGCATCCAGACATTGAGTTTTTCGCCTATTCGGATTGCAGCTCTGATGATACCCTCGCGATCCTGAACTCGGCAAGCGATCTGCTAACTGTTATCCCCGCGCATGAACGCGCTGGCAAGGCCACAGGCATGCGCAAAATGGTCGCTGCGGCGCGCGGCGAGGTAGTGATCTTCACCGACGCCAATGTGATTCTGCAGCCCGACACGGTTGCCAAGATGCTGTGCTATTTTTCCGATCCCAGCGTGGGCGGCGTGGCTGGCACTTTGCTCTATATCAACGAGGCCGAGAGCTCGACGGCCAAAATCGGCGGGCTCTATTGGCGGTTGGAAGAATGGCTGAAGCGGCTCGAATCGCGGTGCGGTTCGATCATGGGGGCCGATGGTTCGATTTTCGCCACCCGCCGCGCGCTTTATCCCGAGGTGCCGCCCTACTTGCTCGATGACATGACGGTGTCGATGACCGTGACTTTTCATGGATTGCGGCTGATCCATGCGACTGATGTGATTGCCTTTGAGAAGACAACCACCTCATCCTCAGACGAATTCAGGCGAAAGCGGCGCATCGCTTGCCGCGCATTTAACACGCATCGTCACCTCTGGCCGCAAATCCGCAAGAACTATCACGCGCTCGATATCTATAAGTATCTTTCGCACAAAGTGCTGCGCTGGTTTGGGCTTGTTCCCCTCACGCTCGCGCTCACATTTGGGGCGGCCGCGCTGATCGCTGTTGATAAGGCATGGCTTGCGCTCGCACTCACCGGGCTTGGTGCCGGGATTTACCTGGCCGGGCGGCAGGGCATTCGACCGTTCAGCCTAGTGAGCGAGACGATCCTTGCAGTATTCGCCACGTTCTGCGGCATTCTAGACTCGCTATCGGGCAAGACTTACCAGACATGGGCTCCGGCGGTTTCGCGAAACTGATCGGGCCCGCATGCTCCCCTGAGGACTCCCCAAATATATCAGCGGCGATTAATCACGATCACATTGTGCAAAGACCCGCTAGTTTTGATCCACGGGATTGCCTGACCCGCGCCTGCGGCACCGTGAAGCGTGAACGCGATACGGCCATCATGAACGGGTCCATTGCCATCATTGGCCAGCACCACGGCAGCGAGGCATTGCTTGCGGCAGCTTCGCGTAATATCGGCCTCGATATCGAAATGAGCACTGTTGGCCAAGCGAACCGCCGCCCCGGCAGTATCGGCAATGGCTAGCCGGACATTCACCGTGTCGGCATCGCTTACGATCAAGCCATAACCATTCTTGCCATTCCACAAGGCAGGGACGCCGCGCACTGAACCGCTATTGATCCGCACATTTTGCACGCCACCGATAATGGATACAGCAGCCGCATTGGTTGATAGCGTTTGGCCAAAACCAATCCCCCGCCCATGATCGACCCCATCGAACCGAGCCGTCCCGCCGTTCATATCGCCAACCACATCATAGCCGAATTGGCTGCCGGTGATCGAGCCGATGGTCACATCGTGCGCATGATCCTCGACCGCAACAATGCGGGCACCGATCCGCGTTCCCGTGATCGCTCCAACCGAAACATTGCCAGCAAAATTGCGCACTTTGAAAAGGTCTTTGCCAACCAGATCGCCGATTATCGAATCGATTGAAATCGCCGAGAGGTCAATCCCCTGCCCTGCGCGCCCGCCCTGGTAATCGTGGACGTACACAGCCGTATCAGTGTTGGCGCGGGTCTCAATCCGGCCAAATGCCAGTCCGCGCGTCTCAAGGATATTGCGCGACGGCTTATTTTGGTCGGCAAGCACAAAGAATTTTCCGGGCTGCTTGCGGGGGTCGGTCTCTGCGTAAATCGCCACGACCTGCCCCGATCTGGCTCCCTCCTGGCCGAACTGCCCAGTATCACTGGCCGCAACCACGCCGACCGAACTGCTCGAAACTCCTGCCCACATGGTCGCCACCCCCCAGATGCTGCGGGCTTCGATGCGATCGACCTGCAATCCACGAAGATTGACCGCGAGCACGCCGGTGCTCCAGCCACTGTTTTCCACGCGCACGCGGCCGATCCGCACCCCGGCAAGCGGTGCCGGATGATCGGTTGCCATGCTGCCGTGGATCGCCAACAGCGCCCGCCGCTCGTTCCCGGCCAGCGTCGCCGAAAAGCGATTGAGCCGCGCAGAGCGGCCGCCATCTATCACAACGCCATCAAGATCAATCGGAGCGGTCACCTCAACCACATCGACGCCGCGCGGCCCGGTCCAAATCAACCGGTGCGCGTCGGAAAAATCGGATCGCCAGATAAGGCCGGGCGGGGGGACAAACGTGCGGGCAATGGCTAGGCAGCCATCCCCCGTCCACAATATCGCGCCACGCTCGATCGCCTCCCGGGCTGCACGCATCAGTGCATTGCTGGCGTCGGCCGAACAATCTCCCGGACGCGCGCCAAAGTCCCACGGCGTGACGCGCGCTATGGACTGCGCGGCGGTCGGAGGTTGAAACAACGACGGGGCTGGCGCGCTCTGTGCCGGCGTTGCACCGGCCAAAAGTGCTGCACCGCACGCCGTGACTAGACCGACCAAAGCGAACCCAGCAGCCGGTATCCAACCAAATGCGCACTCCAATTTTGGGAAAATTTTCACACCATCTTCCTACTCGGCGAAATTTGACTAGGCACTGAACGAGGCAGCGAAACCGCTTTTGCGGCACCACCTCAAGCCGCAGTCTGCCGCAAGAATTGGGCTTTTTAACGAGCTTCCATTGGTTTGCGCCGCGCAAGCAATCTGATTATGTGATCGCGCAACCAGCGGGTTTGCGATTCAAATGCAGCACCAAATATCCAACCGACGAGGATCATCGCTGCCAAGGTTGCGGCGAAAATCGCGTAGGAACCCGATAGCGACGGACTAAGCGCTTTTTCACCGTAGTAATACGCGACAGCCTGGCCGAGGGGCATGTGGGTTAGATACAGGGAATAGGAGAAATCTGACAGCCAGCGCGCCATCCCCTCCGCTCGGGCGCGCAAATCAGAAAAATCTGAGCAGAGCAACAGCACGAAGGCGGGCGCCAGCGCCAATTCTTCCAGAAAGCGATGCGGAAAAACATGCCCGCGTCCCAACAACAA
The DNA here is from genome assembly GCA_038238515.1 of Sphingomonadales bacterium. GTDB lineage: Bacteria > Pseudomonadota > Alphaproteobacteria > Sphingomonadales > Sphingomonadaceae > Novosphingobium. Next base: position 3,227 of record JBBRXQ010000275.1, read on the forward strand.
CAGGCCGACGAATGGCACAATCGCCAGCTGCCACGACAAGCGAATACGCACCAGCCAAGGCAGTAATCCCATCAGCCACAATATCAGTCCCAGCAATGCGGTCAGATAATCATAGCGCAACCATATGATCGCGGGGACCACAGCCAGCACCGCCAATGCAATGTCTCTGGTGGATCGGCGGATCACTGCAAAAATCAGTGGCGGCCCAACCAGATAATAATACGCCTCGCTCGACAAGCTCCAGAGGGGGTGATTGTTACACAGCGGGCGCACGCTAAAGTTTTGGAGGTAGAGCATATTGCCGACTACCGTGGGCCAACCGTCCGGCCCATTGGCGCAGGCCACGGCGCCAAAAGCATATTGGAATACTACCGAAATAATGACTGCGGGTATCAAAACAATTGAGAGGCGCGAAAAGCGATTGATGCAATAATGCTCAAGCGAAAAATTCTCTAAGCGTGCTCCGCGCAAAATCGACCCGCCAACCAGCAGCCCGCTGAGCACAAAAAATATGACGACCGCTTCATCCGCAAAGAGCGTGAAAAAATAGAATACTTTCTGAAATGGGCCCATCACCTGCTCGGCGGCGTCTGGAAAAAGCAATGTCCGCAGATGCGACCAAGCGACAACCAACGCGGCAATCCAGCGCATATGATTGAGCCAGACCGAAAGCGGTCCGTCCAACAGGTCGGCTCTAAAGCCAAATTCGATCCGGTGCCGTCGGGCCATAATATTATCTGGCCCCTCCGAGGTCTAGACCGCTACTCTCGCATGACGATTGCGCCGGCGCGCGTTCAAATTAGAACTGCACAACAAAATTTACCCCGCCGCGAACCTCGGCGAAAGTCTGCCCTTGCTGCAAACCATTCGATCTCCGATGCACATAGGTAATATCGGGTTGAATGGTGTAGTGCCGCCCGAGCGA
>JBBRXQ010000276.1:0-4137 GCA_038238515.1 Sphingomonadales bacterium
GGCGCGCGCCGCGATAATATTGGTTTTGCCGCTGGCAGAAATATGCGCTTGATCCGCAGCGAGCGCGGCCTCTGCCCCGCCGCCGATCATGCCGACGTTGAGCGTTAGATTGGGCTCGGGCAGTTCTGCCCGGATCGCAGACAGCATTTGCGCCAAAGCATAAATCGCGCCGTCGCCATCGTCGCCAAACACGCCGCTGGAATGGCCAGATTTTGCGCTGACCGAGATCGTCCAGCTTTGCGCTGATCGCCTTGCGATCGAGCCAGTATCCATCCCGCCGTCGCGCGACAGGCCCTCAAAATCGAGCGCGGCATCGGCGCGCTTGCCCGAAGCGATCAGGTCGGCGCGTGCCGCATCTTGCGGTGATCCCGCTTCCTCTTCGTCCCCAGTCAGGAAAACTTCGATGCTTGCAGCTTTGAGCGTCCCCGCAGCTTTCATCGCGCGCAGTGCCGCAATGATGGTCGCCACGCCGCCCTTGTTGTCTGCCGCGCCGGGGCCGATCACGCTGTCGCCCCTGCGGACAAATGTCTGGAACGGCGAATCCGGCTCGAACACGGTATCGAGGTGGCCGATCAACAGAAGCCGTTTCACGCCGAGTTTGCCCGAATGTACCGCGACCAGATGGCCCGCGCGGCCCGTATGCGTCATCGGTAGCCAGCGCACGGCAAAGCCCAGCGCCTCAAACTCGGGCCGCACCATATCGGCCACAGCTTTCACCCCAGCCAGGTTTCGGCTGCCCGAATTCTGGTTCACCAGCCTTTCGAGCAGCGCCAATGTGCGGGCTTGCTCGGCATCGATCGCGGCGACCATGGTCCGCGCCTGCAAGGTTAGCCCTGCAGGTTTGGCGCTCAGAACGCCCGGAACCAGCAATGTGACAGCCGCAAAGGCGGCACGGATCGGTCGGTTTTTCATGGGATTCGTTCATAAGCCCGGTGGCCCCCGCTTGGGAAGTGCAAAGCGCCGCGTAATTTTCTTGCGTTTCTATACTTTTGGTTCTAAGCGCGCGTTCAGCAAAACCGGTGAGTGGGCTTTTACCCACCGCAGGCCTGGGCAAGCGTGAGGTCGGCCACCAAGATGGCAGAACCCGCCCCGGTCGAACGGCTGCGCTTCACCCGCTCCCCCATTTACGCATGGGTCGCATAACGACCCACGTTTCGCGTGCCGTTTTGGCGCGCCCATGAAAGCTTATTACTATGTCATATTTCAGCGATCTCGGCCTTGCCGAGCCTATTCTCCGTGCGCTCGAAGCGAAGGGCTACAGCGATCCCACGCCCATTCAGCGCCAATCGATCCCCGCTCTGCTCGAAGGCCGCGATCTGCTTGGCATCGCGCAGACCGGCACTGGCAAAACCGCCGCATTCTCGCTCCCTTCGCTTCATCGGCTGGCCGCAGACCTAAAGGTCAACAAGCCTGCCTCGTGCCGCATGCTGGTGCTTTCGCCCACGCGCGAATTGGCCGCGCAGATCGCGGACAATATGAAAGGCTATGCCAAATTCTTGCGCCTTTCGGTCGATTGCGTGTTCGGCGGTGTGCCCGTGAGCAAGCAAGCGCGCCGGCTCGTTCCGGGCGTTGACGTGCTTGTCGCCACTCCGGGGCGCCTGCTCGATCTGATCGACCAGCGCGCGCTTACGCTCAGCCGGGTTGAGATCTTCGTTCTCGATGAGGCGGATCAGATGATGGATCTGGGCTTTATCAATGCGCTGAAGCGGGTGGCGAATATGCTGCCCAAAGAACGCCAGAGCCTGTTTTTCTCGGCCACCATGCCAAAGGCGATTGCCGATCTGGGCAAGCAATTCATCAACAATCCGGTCCGTGTCGAAGTCTCGCCGCAGGCCACCACGGTCGAGCGGGTTGATCAATACGTCACCTTCATCAATCAGGCTGAAAAGCAGGCGCTGCTGACTTTGCGCATTCGCTCGCTCTTGGCAGAACAGAAGCTTGATCGCACGCTGGTGTTCACGCGCACCAAACACGGCGCAGACCGCGTTGTGCGCAATCTGTGCGCCGCCGGGATCGATGCCCGCGCCATTCATGGCAACAAGAGCCAGGGCCAGCGCACCGCCGCGCTCGAGGCGTTTCGCAAGGGCATTTGCCCCGTGCTGGTCGCCACGGATATTGCCGCGCGCGGCATCGATGTTCCGGGCGTGAGCCATGTGTTCAATTATGAGCTGCCCAATGTGCCCGAACAATATGTCCACCGGATCGGCCGCACCGCGCGCGCTGGCGCAGACGGCGAAGCGATCAGCTTTTGCGCGCCGGATGAGAAAGCCTATCTCAAGGACATTGAGCGGCTGACCGATGTGAAGCTGGCGCCGTTGCCGCTGCCCGAAGGCTTCCTTGCCGAAGCAGCCAAGCTGCCAGTGGCCAAGCGCAATGCCGAGCAAGAAGCACAAGATGCGCGCCGCGAAGACCGCGATGCGCGCGGCAGGACCGGCGATCGCGGCGGACGCGGCGGCGGAGATCGGGGCGGCAATGGCCGTGGCCGTAGCGTGTCTGGGCAGCGCACAGGCGCGCAGGCGCAAAGCCGCGATGGTCGCGGCCGCGACCAGCATTTGCGCGAAGATCGCGGCCCGGTCCGCAATCCGCTTCAGGCAGATGCGCCGCGCAGCGAGCGCCCACAAGGCGATCGGCCGCGCAGTGATCGCCCGCAAGGCGATCGGCCACGCAATGACAGGCCTCAGGGTGATCGGCCCCAGAATAGCCGCCCATATGGGGATCGCCCGCAAGGTGACCGCCCGCAAGGTGATCGCCCTCGCGGTGATCGCCCACAAGGTGATCGCCCGCAAGGTGATCGGCCTCAGGGTGATCGGGCCAGAGCCGACCGTGTGGCACACGCCGATGGCGGCAAGCCCGCACGGCAAGGTGATAGCCAAGAGCGGACATTCCGCCCGCGCGGCCCTGCTGCGGTCGGCCAGCACCGCAACAAAGTAACGCGCATAAACTAAGCGGTTTGCGCTTCAGTCAGAAAAGGCCCGCCCGGCAATCCGGGCGGGCCTTTTTGCGCTGTCCTACACGCCTAAGCCTTGGCATAAGAACGCATGCATTACAGCAAATTCAGGTTACGGCCCTTGCCCCGCACTTTGTCGCTCTGGACCGTGTCAACTTCGTCAACTTCGTCAGCAAATGGCTGCTCAGAATGAACAATGTCTGGCTTTCCGCTCTATCGATGACCGTGATCGTCGCGGTGCGCTACTTGCTCACCAGCGGCCTGTTTGCGTGGCTTACGCACTACGTCCGGCCCGGCCACTACCGCGATTTGGGCGCTCAGATTCAGCGCGAGATCCGCTGGAGCCTGGCTTCCGCAGCGATTTATGGAGTGCCCGCCGGCGTGGTTGCGTGGGGCTGGCAGCAGCATGGTTGGACCCGGATCTACACCGATGCAGGCGCCTATCCGCTATGGTGGTTGCCCGTTTCGCTGTTCGCTTATTTGTTTTTGCACGATACGTGGTTTTATTGGACTCACCGCTGGATGCATCAGCCACGCGCTTTTCGCGCCTATCACGCCATCCACCACGCCAGCCGACCGCCAACCGCATGGGCCGCGATGAATTTCCACCCGGTCGAAGCCGCAGTTGTGGGCCTGTTTGTGCCCGCTCTCGTGTTTTTTGTGCCCATTCACGTTGGCATGCTGGGGATAGTGCTCTTGGTTATGACCGTTATGGGGGTTACCAACCACATGGGTTGGGAGATATTTCCGCGCGCGCTTGTTCATTCTACAGCAGGGCATTGGCTGATAACGGCGAGCCATCATCACCGTCACCATGAGCAGTACAAATGCAATTTTGGCCTCTATTTCCGTTTTTGGGATCATTTATGCGGCACAGATCGCGGCGTGTCCGCTCCGTAAGGAACTCAGTGAAGTTGCCGTTCATGATGGCGGTTGCTTTGCCCGTGCTGCTTGGCGCGGCACCGCCTCAAACTGGTTCGGTGCTGGTTGAAGTTCTGGGTCTTCGCTCGGCCAAAGGGCTGGTGCAAGCATGCCTTACGGCAATTCCTGCAGGTTTTCCTGACTGCAAAAAGGATCCTGGGGCGCTGAAACTAACCATTCCAGCTACCCCGGGCGGAACTCTGCTGTTTGAGAACGTTGCCCCAGGACGCTATGCGGTGGCGCTATTTCATGATGAAAACGGCAACAAC
>JBBRXQ010000277.1:0-4134 GCA_038238515.1 Sphingomonadales bacterium
ACATGGCGATCGAACCAATCATTGACCGCTTGGCTCGTGCCGCAAACCAGCGGCCCCACCAAGAGGATGCCGGCAAAAAAGAACTGCCAGCGGCTCGATATGGCAACCCCGGACGAGACCACGCCGCACATAAACGCCCAAATTGGCGGAAACCACGTGATCGGCTTCAGCAGCTCAAGAACGTCTCGCAGAGCTGGAACTGATGCGACGAATCCCGGAGTTTTTGCGCGTTCCATTGGAAAAATGCTAACCTTGACAGCCTTGGGCGTCAAACCCAATTGACGGGTTTCGCGCCATTTGCCCATGATAGCCCAGCGGGCCAGATAGTTGGCCGAACGCTGGACCAGATATTGGGCCAGATAATGGGGCGGGTACTGATTAGAAGGATGATCTTTTAGACGTCGGACGACATCAGATTGCCAAGGCCGTGGCGGTGCAGTTTGGAATAGAGGCTTTGCCGGCTCACGCCGAGAATTTCGGCCGCCGACGCGCGATTATCCGAGGTGTATACCAGCGCCGCCTCGATACACAGCCGCTCAATCAGGTCGGTGCTCTCGCGCACGATGTCCTTTAACGACATCCTTCCCACCAGCTCCGTAAGTTGCCCGACAGAGCGGGGCACGTCACCTGCGGCTTCGCTTACGGCGCGTTCGCGGCGCGCGACATCGCGGATGGTAAAGCCATAGCATTCGCCATCGCCCATCGGCGCAACTACGCCCGAGATTTCGATGGAGTCCTTTGCGCCCGCCGCGCCGCGCAGGATCGTAGCAACATTGCGCACCGATCCATGCTCGCACAGCTGGCCGATAATCAGTTCAAGATCGATGCCCGGTCGGCCAAGCCAAGTATCAAGCCGCGCGCCGACCACCCGATCAATCGACGGCATCTCGGTCATTTCAAGGAAGGCCGCATTGGCGGCGAGCACGTTCAGTTCGCGATCAACTAGGACGAATGAATCGGGCATACGCTCGATCACCTCTCCCAGCGTGGCATCAAGCGCGTGCCCTGCGATTGCGGATCCGGCCGTTTCGATACGAACGATGAGCAGCGGCTTGCGGGCCTGGCGAAAGAGGCGGGCCGAAATATTTGCATCACCGCGCCGATCTGCCAGACGAAACGTAGCCGGAGCAAGATCATCGGCAGCTTCTGCAGCGCCAAGATAGGCAATCAGATCGTCACCTTGCTCGGGCGCAACGATTTTTTGGATCGCGACCCCGGCAAGCTCTCCGGGGTTTGCCTCAAGCAACCGATGCGCCGCCGGGTTTGCTTCGCTGATGCGGCGATCATCGGCATCGATGATGAGCACCGGCTCGGACACCATATCGAACAAGACACGGTAGCGTGTTTCGGCCTGACGCAAGCGGAGATAATCACGCTCAATGGATTGCTGGCTTTGCAGCAAGCGCTGCTGCAAAGCCGCGATCGCGCGCATATCGCGGCCAATGGCAATAAAGCGGCCCTCATTGCCCAAGGTCATGATCAGATAACGCATAGCAACATCGCCGCCCGCAGCCACATGATTAACCTGACGCCAGCGGGGCGCATAGCCGGGCTTCGCAGCCTCTGCCAACATATCGTCGATCTTCACCCGGCTTTCGACCGTGACCGTGTCTATCCAAGCGCTGCCCACCCAATCGGCAAAGCCATGCTTAGCAAGATCGCCTTCGGACATCGAGATATCGAGCACCGCCCCATCAGGCGAAAGGATGAACGCAATATCGCCAGCGGCCGCCAGCAAGTTTGCAGCCACGCCAGCAGACAGCGAACCGGTCATGGTGTCGCTAGATGCGAAAGGGGTTCTCCCGCCCGGAGCTTTGTGCATATTCATCGCCGAGCGCCGCGCTCCACCTGTCGGTTCAACACAAAACCAAGTCCTCACGCTCTCGCATGCAAACAAGATCCAAGGCCACTTTAAGAGCAAGCTTTGCGTCTGCGGCGGTGCCATCCGCACCAACCTGTGCTGCTAAACTAGGGTTTTTGCTGATGACGGGGCCACCAACCATGATGCACACCCGAGGATTTTTGGAGACATTGCGCAGTGCGACAATGATCGAACTCAAAGATTCAACATGTTGATCGCAACTGACCGTCAATCCGATCAGATCAAACCAATCACGCCGCACGCTCCTGAGAAGGTCGGACATCTCGGCCCCATTCATGCGGTCGGTGATCCAGCCCTCACGACGAAAAATCTCATCCATAACGATTGCGCCAAAATAATGCTGATCGCCCGGAACAGATGTGAATAATGCGCGCCGCCCGCCCGCCGCCAGCTGCCGCTCAATCGGCGCACGCGCAGCAATTTCGCGGACGACTTCTTGCAGACGCCAAAGACCCATCGTCACTTGAATAAAATCGCAGTGGTCGCTCACCCAATATTCGCCAAGCAAGCGCGCAGCAGGCGCCAACAAATCGATCATAATCGTATCAATCGCGACGCCGCGTGCCAAAATGGCTTCGACATTCGCAAGCAGTGCATCAGCTTCGACAGTCAGCACAATATCAGCGAACTCACCAACCTCGCCAATGCCAATCTCGGCCGCCGTGCGGCCGGACCCGTCGACGGCATGCGCGATCATCAGACGCGGAATGATCTCGTTCTCGATTAACCGGGACAAGGAATGCTCATGCTCTAGATTGGCGAACGCGCTAAACGACGCCAAGTCGAGCGCATTGACACTCGATCTTTTTACAATCCCGGCTTTGCCAAGGCTTGCAGAGCTTCCGTCGAAATGAGCCAATGTTGCCACAGCCGGCCGCCTACCTCACTAACCCGCGCCCGCGACTCGCGGGGCACGTTGATTGATCTTATCCTAGAACAGCAACCTAACACCAAAGGGCAAAAGTGTCAAATGTTTTGGACGTCAATTTTTATTGACACATACTCCATAGCTGCCTTAGTCTTTCCCTCAGACGAGTTGGGGATAGCGGGACGTGATGCGGTCAAACGACCAGAATTTCTCAGAAAAAACGATGAGTGGCCCACAGCCGCTGTACACTCCTGAGCAACGCGAACGGCGCGATTCGTCAGTTTGGACTTTGGTTCAAGGCATTCTTGCACCCATCCAGTTCGTCATTTTCCTGATCAGCCTGGGGCTGGTGCTGCGGTATCTTAACACTGGAGAGGGAGCAGCCGCAGCGAACATTTCAGTCGTTGTCAAAACGTGCGCGCTCTATCTCATTATGGTCACCGGCGCGATCTGGGAAAAGGTTGTATTCGGCAAGTATTTGTTCGTGCCGGCATTCTTTTGGGAAGACGTTTTTTCGATGCTGGTTCTGGCGCTGCACACCGCCTATCTGGTGATGCTGTCCGGCAACTTTGGCAGCGAGCGCGAACGTCTGTTGCTCGCTTTGGCCGCTTACGTGACCTACGCGATTAACGCGGGCCAGTTTATCCTTAAATTGCGCGCAGCTCGGCTGCAAAGCGCCAAGCTGCAGAGCAGTGTAAACACGCCGTCAGGTACGGCAATGGCGGCTTCGGCATGAACGCTGTGCTGCCAGTTAAAGCGATGGGCTGCGAATCAGCGCCGGTGCTGCGGGAGCGCGGACAGCGCGAAGTGTTTTGCGGGCTGACCGGCATTATCTGGCTCCATCGCAAGGTTCAGGATGCCTTTTTCCTCGTCGTAGGCTCGCGCACCTGCGCGCATTTGCTGCAATCGGCGGCGGGCGTGATGGTTTTTGCCGAGCCGCGTTTTGGCACGGCGATCATTGAGGAGCGCGATCTGGCCGGGATGGCCGATTGCAATGAGGAGCTCGACCGGGTGGTCGATCGGCTGCTGACGCGGCGGCCCGACATCAAATTGCTGTTCCTCGTCGGCTCATGCCCATCTGAAGTGATCAAGCTTGATCTTTCGCGCGCTGCGGCGCGGCTGTCGGTCAAGCATGCTGGCGTCACCAAGATCCTGAACTACTCGGGCTCGGGGATCGAAACGACGTTCACCGAAGGCGAGGATGCGTGCCTTGCGGCGCTGGTGGCGGATCTTCCCGCTGACACGTCCGACACGCTGAGCCTGATGATTGTGGGCGCACTGCCCGATGTGGTCGAAGACCAATTCTTGCGGCTGTTTGCGCAGCTCGGCATTGCCACGGTTCACTCGCTCCCTGCCCGCCGCTCGGCTGACATGCCGCCAATTG
>JBBRXQ010000278.1:0-4125 GCA_038238515.1 Sphingomonadales bacterium
CCAGTGTTGCCCGATTGCCGCTCAATTCGACTTTTTGACGGTCAAAAAAGTTTGATTTGATTTATCAGATAAAACAGATAATGAAAGGACACATGAGGGCACTCGATGAGCGCCTACTGAACAAGAATCACGCGCCTACCATTCAAGGTAATGGCGTAAATGGGAGTGGCATTCTGTGAAAAACCTTAGAAAATTTAGCACTCAAGCATGCAGCAGTGTGATCGCTTTGGCCATTGCTGGCGTTGCTACGCCAGCATTTGCGCAAGCCGCGCCAGACGCCGCCGCAGTAGCACCCGAAGAGATTTTGGTGACCGGCATCCGCAGCAGCTTGCGCAGCGCGGCCAGTATCAAGCGCAATTCGAACAGCATTCTTGATGCCATCAGCTCAGAAGATCTCGGCAAATTCCCCGACACCAACGTTGCCGAATCGCTCCAGCGCATTCCTGGCGTTTCGATTGATCGTAGCAGCGGTGAAGGCCGGTTTGTCACCGTGCGCGGCTTTGGTCCGGCGTTTAACAACGTGCTGGTCAATGGCCGCACATTCGCCAGCGACAATCAGGGCCGTGCATTCAGCTTCGATCTTTTGGCGGCAGAATTGATTAACGGTGCCGAAATCTACAAGAGCTCGCAGGCTCGCCTGCAAGACGGCGGCATCGGCGCGACAGTGAACATCAAGACCCCGCGTCCGCTTGACATCAATGGGTTCAAGGCGGTCGTCTCGGCCAAGGGCCAGTATGAAGCCAACAGCGGCAAAGTGACCCCGCAGGCGTTTGGCTTGATCAGCGATACTTTTGCAGATGGCACGCTCGGCTTGCTGGCGTCGGTTTCCTATCAGAAGCGCGATGCGCTAACACGTTTCACGCAGAATCGCGGCTACCTGCCCGGTGTTTCGGTTGGCCCGAACGCAACGCCTTTGTTCACCAATGTATTCGCACCTCGCAATCAGGACGTTGGCCAAGACGCCCAATCGCGTGAGCGCCTTGGCTTCACCGCCACAGGTCAGTATCGTCCAAGCAACGAGCTGACGTTCACGGTCGACGGACTCTACAACCAGTTCAATGTCGATTCACGGGTTCAGTCGCTGGGTAGCTGGTTTGAGCCATCGAGCTACACGGCCGCCGCTATCGACGGCAATCGCACCGTCACATCGCTGACGACCAACGGCAATGCCGATCTTATCCAGACATCCAACAGCCGCTTTGTTAAAACATATGCGTTTGGCGGCAATGTTGAATGGAAGCCCAACAGCAATCTCACCGTAAAGGGCGACGTTTCGTGGTCTCGCGCCTCGGATTCGGCAGGTGGGCGGAATTACTTTACCGTGATCGGTATCCCAAGCCGTTACAGCTTTGCTGAAGCGGTGGGCAATGGATTTCCATCAACGACAGGCTATTCGGCCAATTTGGGCGACCCATCGCTTGGCCGCACGCACATCGCTTTGCGCCAGGGCAACAGCGAAGCTGAACGCGTTCTTGAGTACAAGCTCGACACCGAGTGGAAATCTGATGGCGGCGTGCTTGATGCGGTTCGTTTTGGCGTCGTCAATACCAATCGCAACAAGAACAGCCAGACGATTGCGACCAACCCAAACACGCTTTGCCTCTATTGCGGTTATAACGAAACATCGAGCGCCGCGCTGCTGAGCCCGCTAACACTGAAGGGCTTTGACGGCGGTCAAGGAACTGTGCCGACAGCGATTCAGGGATATGACGCCAACGCATACTTTGCATTCCTGGAAAGCGCCGGGCAGGCGGCTAATCGCGATACCGCGCGCGGTCTCGCTCCGGGAACAACTGCTGCCCTGCTTGCGGCAACCAATGGATTCGCAGCCGCGGTTCAGCCAAATTCGTTCTCGATCAGGGAGAAGGTCTACGCCGGCTATCTTGATGCTGATTTCAAGGGCGAGCTCGGTTCGATGCCTTGGTTTGTCAATATCGGCGCGCGCTACGTTCACACCGAACTCACTGCAAACGGCCGTCAGCAGCAGTTGACTGATCTTCTCTCGGTTTTGGGCGATCCAACCATCTATAATGCAGTGTTTGCCAATGGCGGCGCGCCGCAGGCTACTACCCAGCGCTCAAGCTATGATTATTTCCTGCCAAGCTTGAACATCAAGGTGAACCTGACCGACCAAATCGTGGCCCGTTTCGGGGCTTCGAGAAGTCTGACCCGTCCGCAGATTGGCGATTTGGCGCCGCGCACGAACTTTGATGTGACACGCCCGGCAAGTCTTGATGCCAGCGGTGGCAATCCGAACTTGCTGCCTTACACCTCGAATAATTTCGATCTGTCGCTCGAATGGTATCCCACACCGACCACCACATTGTCGGCTGCGATTTACTACAAGAGCATCGACAATTTCATCGTGCAGACTCGCTCGGCTGAGCCATTTACGATTGCCAACGCCAGCGGCCTGCCAATTGGCGGCGGCATAACGGGCCCTACCACGGCAACTTTCAACGTTCGCAGGCCACGTAATTCGCAAAATGCCACGGTTAAGGGTCTTGAGCTTAACTTGGTGCACACCTTCGACTATCTGCCAGCACCGTTTGACGGTTTTGGCACATCGCTGAACGCAACGTTTGTGAGCAGCAACGCCGCTTTCGATGTGGGGACAACGACCACTTCGTTCGCGCTTGAAGGACTTGGCAATAGCTACAACATCACTGGCTTCTATGAGAAGGACGGCTTCTCAGCTCGCGTTGCCTACAACCGTCGCGGCCGGTTTCTTGAATATGTGGTGACCCCTGGCCAAGGCGGCGACCCTGTGTTCCGCCGCGCATTCGGCCAAATGGACGTGCGCGTAAGCTATGACATCCTGAAGTCCGCGCAGATCTTTGCCGAGGGCACCAACGTGCTCAACGCGAAGAATATCACGACCGGGCGGTTTAACAATCAGGTGCTCGATTATGTTGATACCGGTGCGCGCTATGCAGCTGGTGTTCGCGTAAACTTCTGATCGTTTTGCAAACGACGTAATAGCGCGCCCATGCAGTCCCTCCTGCATGGGCGCGCTTTCGTTTTTGGGCAGTTGATCCGCCATAATCGAACGGGTGAAAACAATATGAAGACCGGCTGGCTCTCGCTCATTTGCGGCACATTTTGCTCGGTTGCCGCTTCGGCTCACCCGGCCCCGCAACCTTATGCGGTGCCGCCGCTCGATGCGCCCGAACTGGCGGCCCTGGGGCGCTATGCGATCGGCACGCAGAGCATTTCTGTCGCATCGCCAGACAGCGTGGTGCTCGCGCCTTCAGGCGTTTCGCGCGCCGTTAGGACCATCAAAGCGCGCATATGGTATCCCGCTGAGAGTGTGCGCGGCGCGGTGCGGACGACATTCGCGCATGTTTTGCCCAAGCCAGATGGATCGGGGCGCAATTTTGTCATATCCAGCTTGGCAGTGGCCAATGCCCCCGCGATCAAAGGGCAGCGTTACCCCCTGATCATTGTTTCGCATGGTTATAATGGCTGGGACACGTTCATGACCTGGCTGACCGAAAACTTGGCAACCAAGGGCTATGTTGTCGTCGCGATTGATCACGCGGATCAACGGGCGGTCAGCCCGGCAGAGTTTCCGGTTTCGTTCGGCAATGTCCTGATCAACCGGGCGTCTGATGTCCGCGTGGTCATCAACGCACTCACCAGCCGCGCAGCAAATGCCAAGGACGCTTTGGGACAGACCATTGACGCCGACGCTATCGGACTGGTCGGCTATTCGATGGGCGGCTTTGGCGTGCTGGGCGCGGCAGGCATGGATTATGATCCGGCAAGCCCAGTGTTCGCACAATTGCCTGCGCCCGCTCGCACCGCGATATTTGAAAGCCAAGCTTCGGGAAAGCCCATCGCGTCGCGGATTAAGGCGGTTGTCGCCTTGGCCCCATTTGGCGGACGCCCCGATAGCCGGGTATGGTCAGACTCAGTTGTAGCGGCGTTCAACAAGCCTGTGCTGATGATTGATGGCGATCACGATGATATCGTGGATGCCAAACAGGGTGTGAGCTGGATTTTTGAGCACATGGCCAGCAACCAGCGGCACTTGCTGCTGTTTCAGAATGCCCTGCATAACGTTGGCGGCAATCCGCCCCCTCCCGAAGCCGATAGCGATTTCTCGACCCGAGAGTATTTTGC
>JBBRXQ010000279.1:0-4124 GCA_038238515.1 Sphingomonadales bacterium
CGGCGGCAGCCGTGAACGCTGGCATGGCACCACGCGGCGGATGGGCCGGGTGCTGCGCATGCTGCTGTTTGGCCGGATCTTGGGCATGGTGGTTGAAGGCGTTTGCACTTGGCTGTTGCTGGCGGCCTATGGCGTGCCAATGGCGGGGCTGCTGGGTCTGCTCACCGGGCTGCTCGCGTTTCTGCCCAATATCGGCGCGCCGATTTCGGGCGTGCTCATGATCCTCGTCGGTTTTTCCGGCGGAGCAAACATGGGCTATTTCTGCATCATCGTGTATATTGTGGTGCAGACGGTAGACGGCAATATCATTGTGCCGATGGTGGCCAAGAAGACCGCCGATCTCGCGCCAGCATTGGTGCTTGGCGCACAGCTTATCTTTGGAGCGCTGTTTGGGATATTAGGGCTGATGCTGGCCGATCCGCTGGTCGCAATGATCAAGATTGCGCTGGAGCGGCAGGCCGAGCACAACGACCGGCCTGAGACCAGCTGATGAAAGGGCTAACGCACAAGTTCCTCTACCTAGTGGCGGGATTGATCGTGCTGGTGCTGGCCGTGCTGGCCGCCTTGCAGATCTGGTCGGCGGAATTGACCCGCTTTACGTTTGTGCCGACCGGCCCGATTGAAGCCGTCGCGCCGCTTCCGAAAAATGCCTATGCCAAGGCCGATATGTGGGTTTCACGCCCGGGGCTAGCGGACGATCCGGCGCAGTACTTGCCCGCGTCAGCAGTGCGCGGGGGGCGCGGGGGGCGAGGGGCGCGCGGCAAGGCTTATGTTTTCTTTGTTCATCCTACTAGCTTTTTAGCACGCAACCATTGGAACGCGCCGCTTGACGATGCCGATGCGGGTTACCGGGCGCGGACGTTTGTGCAAGGCATGGCCAGCCCGTTTAACAATGCCGCCGGGCTGTTTGCGCCGCGCTATCGGCAGGCGGCGGTAGGCAGCTTTCTGGTCAACCAGCCCGAAACGCAGCGTGCGCTCGATTTTGCCTACGCCGATGTGCTGATGGCGTTTGATGCTTTCATCGCGCAAATTCCCGCCGATGCGCCGATCATTTTGGTCGGGCACAGCCAGGGCACGATCCATGTGCTGCGGTTGCTGCGCGAGCGGATCAAGAGCGCCGCACTAGCGCCGCGCGTCGCGGCGGTTTATGCCGTGGGCTGGCCGATTTCTCCCGCGCATGATCTGCCCGCGCTGGGATTGGCGGCCTGCGCCGCGCCCGATCAAGCGGGCTGCGTGATGAGCTGGATGAGCTTTGCCGACCCTGCCGAGCCGGGCATGCTGATGGTAACATATCGTGCGCAGCCGGGGTTTGACGGCAAACCGCGCGGCGAGGCGCCCGTGCTCTGCACCAATCCGCTGACCGGCGGCGGCAGCCCCGCAGCGCCTGCATCGGCCAATCTGGGCACATTGATCCCATCGCGCGACCTGTCATCGGCCGCGCTGACCGCGCAGCTGGTGCCCGCGCGGTGCGATGCCAAAACCGGGCTGTTGATGATCGGCGAACCCCCGCAGGTCGGCCAGTATGTAATACCCGGCAACAATTACCACATTTATGATTTCCCGCTGTTCTGGGCCAATGTTCGCGCGGATGCGGCGCGGCGCGAAGCGGCATGGTTTGTCGCGCGCAAAGCGGCCGCAGCCAAGGCACCATGACGGGCGAAGGGCCCGGCGCGCTGATCACCGGGAATGTGCGCGAATTGCGCGCGGCGCTGCCGGCTGGCGGGGTGCTGCTCGGCCTCGATCCCGGCACCAAGACCATCGGCGTGGCGCTGTGCGATCCGCAGTGGAGCTTTGCCAGTGCGGGCAAAACCATCGAACGGCGCAAGTTTTCGCAGGATAAAGCGCAGCTTGCCTCGCTGATCGCGGAGCGCGGCGCGGCAGGCATTGTGATTGGGCTACCGCTGAATATGGACGGCAGCGAGAGCCCGCGCAGCCAATCGGCACGCGCGATGGCGCGCAATCTGGCCGATTTGGGGCTGCCGATCCTGCTGTGGGATGAACGATGGACCACGCAGGCCGCCGAGCGCGCGATGATCGAGCAGGATTTCAGCCGCGCACGCCGCGCGGTGCGCATCGATAGCCATGCCGCCGCGCTTATCCTGCAAGGCGCGATTGACGCGCTAGCGGGCGCGGCGTTTTAGGGCGCTGTTTCAAAAGTGGCTTGTCATGGCCCCTTCCCCCCGGCAGGACGCGGGCATGACAGATGAAACAGTCGCGCCTAATTTGAACTTCGAGCTACCCGACGGGACTCAATTCGACCCAGTGGCCGGCGCGCGGATGATGAACAGCCATGGCCATACCGGCTTTCTGGGCATCGAATATGTGGGCCACGGCGAAGACTGGTTCGAGCTTGCCTTGCCGTGGCGCGAGGATCTGGTGGGGATTGAGGAAACTGGCGTGCTCGCCTCCGGGCCGATCATCAGCCTGCTGGATAATGCGACCTCGATGTCGGTCTGGGCCAAAAAGCGGATGTTTGTGCCGCAAGTGACGCTGGATCTGCGGATCGATTATGTGCGCGCCGCGACACCCGGAAAAACGGTGATCGCGCGCGCGGAATGCTATCAAATGCGCAACACGATGGCATTTGTACGCGGCATTGCGCACGACGGCGATATCACTGATCCTGTGGCGCACGCCGCAGGAATCTTCATGCTGGTGGGAGACGGCGAATGGTCGACCAAGTGAACGCGCCCGCGTCCCCCGCGCTGATCCTGCCGCCTTATGCCCGCAGCATGGGAATGGAGCTTGACCGGGTCGAAGATGGCATCCCAGTGCTGGCGATGGAATATTCGCGGATCGCGCAAGGCCGCCCCGGCTATCTGCACGGCGGCGCGATCGGCGGCCTGCTCGAAATCGCCGGATTTGCGGCCTTGCGCGCCGAACTGGCGCAGCGCGGCACGATGATGCGGATCAAGCCGGTGAACATCAGCATCGAGTACTTGCGCGGCGGGGTAAAGTTGCGGACCTTCGCCATGGGCCGCGTGCTGCGCGCCGGGCGCAGGGTGGCCAATGTGCGGGTCGATGCCTGGCAAGCCGACCGCGACAAGCCAGTGGCCAGCTGCTGGATGAATTTTTTGCTCTCGCCGCCCAAGGATGAGGCTGCTTAAGCGCTCTTGATTTGGACGGTGATGCCTTCGGTGGGCACATCATCAGCAGCACTCAGCCGCATGGCATCGGCCCGAGCGCGCGCCAGGATGGCGGGGGGCACATCGGGGCCAGCGATTAGCGCGTCAGCCTGACCGAGCAGGCGGGCCTCGCGCAGCGTTAAATCGTCGGGATCGGGCGAGCGCAGCGTGATCGTGAACAGGCCTGCTGCTCCCAGCTGAGCGCCCTCCAGCCAATCCAGCACCGCATGTTCCGGTTGTTCACGCATTGGATCAAGCGCGCCGCCATCTTCCAGCGCGGCATCGAGCGCGCGGCGGCGTTCGCTGCCGCCCGGCCAGCGCGCGCGCATGCCAGTGCGCGCGGCAAAGAGCGCTTCGGCCAGTGCGCCGAGGGTTTGCGGAAGCATGCGCTCCAGCCGGAGCCTGAGTGCTTTGGCCAGCCCCGCAGAAGCTCCGCCGGTGCCCACCGCGATCATCACCGGCGCGCGGTCAACGATCGAGGGCACGGTGAAATCGCACAGCGCGGGGCGATCGACCACGTTGACCAGCAGGCCCGCGCCGCGCGCCCGGATCGCATCGGCCCCGGCCGCCAGATCATCCTCGTGCGCGATGAACGCCAATCGCGCGCCGATATCGATGCCTTCGGCCAGATCGGTGATGATCTGTGCGCCCACCCGTTCGAGCAGGCGGCGCTTAGCATCGGCGGCTTCGCCATGCCCGAGCAGGACCACTGGCTGCCCCTGTACGCGGTGAAACAAAGGCAGCGCCGTGAGGCTCATGGCCGGCTCATGCCAAGAAATCCGGCACCCGCTCGGCGGCGAGGATCGTGGCGGGATCGATCCGATCAGCCACCACCGCCCAGCGCGCGCCATCGACCATGACTTCGGGCACGAGGGGCCGCGAATTGTAGGTGTTGGCCATGGTTGCGCCGTAAGCCCCGGCGGTGCGGAACACGGCGAGATCGCCGCGCGCCACGCTATCGATATCGCGCGCCATCGCGAAGGTATCGCTCGATTCGCA
>JBBRXQ010000280.1:0-4120 GCA_038238515.1 Sphingomonadales bacterium
GGCGGAAAGTACTTTTCGATATAGATCTGGCCGATCGCTTCGCCCATCTGCGCCTCGATCGTCGAAATGCCGCGCTGCCAGCGTTCGCGCTGGCGCTGGCGGCCTTGCAGCGTTTTGGCATAGAACGCAAAGTTGGCATCATCGATATCGCTGGGCAAGACGGCGGCGTTGTCAGACAGGAAATGCGCTGCCATCCACGCTTGCAGGGTCTCAATCTTTTCTTCGCCAAGCAACTTGATGAGGGCCGGAAAACCGCCGCCCAATTTGGCAAGATCAGCTTTTGACAGACCAAGCCGAGCGATTTTTTCAGGTGAAGGCAGCAATTCGCCAACAATCATCGATGGGATTTGATCAAGGCCGCTTCCTGCCAGCAAGGGCGCCACTGGAAACGCCCCGCCCAGCGCGATGAGATCGGCGCGGACCACCCGGTTGGTCGTCAGGATCGGATTGCGCGAGATGGCGCGATCCCAATCGAGCACGGCGATCTCGCGCTCGAATGCGTAGACGTTGGATGCCATCGCGGCGGGATTGGTATAGCCCGCCTTGCCGAGTAGGAATGCCAGATAGGCGCGATATTTTGTCTGAATCTCAAGATTGAGGGGGCTATCGACGAGGTAATAATCTCGGTCGGGTAGCCCCAGTCCGCCGACACCAGTGAAGACTGTGTTGGCCTTGGGGCTTTCGGGATCAATGCTGACGTAAAACGAGATTGGCGAGGGATAGCCCGGCTTTGCAAACAGAGCGGAGAGACGCGTGCGCGTGTTGGCGCGGCGCATGGCATTCAGAAATGGCTTGGCCGGAGCCATGCCGGCAGCATCAATCGCGGGGCGGTTTAGAAACGCAGAGTAGCTATCGCCGATACGCCGACCGATTGTTCCGGGGGCTTGCGAGGATGAGGTTAGGCCTTGGATGATGTCTCGCACCGCTTGTTCTGACCCGAGGCGCAGCGCCAAAGCGTTGCCGCTATAGGAGTATTGCGGGGGGATCACCTCGGCGCGTTCCCACTTGCCATTCACATAAGCGAAGAAATCATCGCCGGGCTTTGCCGCCAGATCGATGTCAGCCGGATTGAAACCCCAGCCGCCGAATGTTGGCATCGGATAGGCGGCATCATCGGCGCGGGCAGACTCGGCGGGGGCAGGCGCAGCGGGGGCAGCCTCCGCGTGAGCAGGCGCAGCGGCAAGCGCAAGCAGTGAAGCGGCGGCGAGGCGGGCAAAGCTGAGTTTCATGCTGCTTAAAGCTCCGCCGTGTCGAATTGCAGGCGGGCCAGCCGCGCGTAAAGCCCATTTTGCGCGGCGAGCACCGCATGCGTGCCTTGCTCCACAATCCGGCCCCGGTCCATCACGATGATCCGATCGGCGCTGCGCACGGTGGCGAGGCGGTGGGCGATGACCAGCGTGGTGCGTGTTTTCATTAGGCGGTCGAGCGCATCCTGCACCAGCCGCTCGCTTTCGGCATCGAGCGCGCTGGTCGCTTCATCGAGCAGCAGGATCGGCGCATCGCGAAGCACCGCGCGGGCAATCGCGATGCGCTGGCGCTGCCCGCCCGAAAGCCGCGCGCCGTCTTCGCCAAGGAACGTTTCGAGCCCTTGCGGCAGTTCTCGCAGGAAATTTTCGGCGTTGGCGGCGCGCGCCGCTTCCCAGATCGCCTCATCGCTGGCACCCCAATTGCCATAGCGCAGATTGTCGCGCGCGCTGGCGGCAAACAGCACGCCTTCTTGCGGCACAAGCGCCATGCGCTGGCGCACTTGCGCAGGATCGGCCTGAGTTAGCGCAACGCCATCTAGGCGCACGGTGCCGGCGTGCGGATCATAAAACCGCTCCGCCAACAGAAACAGCGTGGATTTGCCGGCGCCCGATGGGCCGACGATGGCCACCGTCTCGCCCGGTTCGATGGTGAGCGAGAAATCTTCTAGCGCGGCCACTTCGGGGCGGCTGGGATAGCGGAACGACACGTTTTGAAACGCCATTTGCCCGCGCGGCGGTGTTGGCAGCACGATCGGACGATCGGGTGCGACAATGTCGGGTTCCTCAAGCAACAGCTCGTTTAGCCGGCCGGCTGCGCCCGCGCCGCGTAAAAGATCGCCGTACACCTCCGTAAGCGAGCCGACCGCGCCCGCGACGATACCGCCGGTGAGCACAAAGGCAGCGATTGTGCCGCCGCTGATCGAGCCATCAGCGACGCCCATTGCGCCCTGCCACATCAGCACGGTGATCCCGCCGAACACGAGGAAGATGACGATGGCGGTCATCGCCGCGCGGATGCTGATCCGGCGCTGCGCAGTATGAAAGCTGCTCTCCACCGCTTCGGCAAAGCGGGCGGCTTCGCGCGCTTCCTGCCCAAAGGCTTGCACCACTTTCATCGCGCCGAGCACTTCGGCGATCTGCACGCCGATATCGGCGACGCGGTCTTGGCTGGAGCGCGAGGCGGTGCGCAGGCGCGAGCCGAAATAAACAATCGGCCCGATGACCAGCGGGATGCCGATGAGCAGGCCGCCGGTGAGCACCGGGGCCAGCAGGAACAAATAGCAGATACCACCAATCGCAGTGATCGAATTGCGCAGCGCGACCGAGGCCGTGGTGCCGACCACTTGCTC
The DNA here is from genome assembly GCA_038238515.1 of Sphingomonadales bacterium. Classification (GTDB taxonomy): domain Bacteria; phylum Pseudomonadota; class Alphaproteobacteria; order Sphingomonadales; family Sphingomonadaceae; genus Novosphingobium. The sequence goes on from JBBRXQ010000280.1 coordinate 2,597, forward strand.
GATGATCGCGGTGTCCGACGTCATCCGCGAGGAGATTTCCTTGGGGCTGTTGCTCTCAAAAAAGCTGGGCGGCATGCGCAGCAGATTGCGCTGCACTTTAAGCCGCAGATCCGCGACCACCCGCTCACCAATCCACGACACGAAATAAAAGCGCACCGCGGTGCCGATGCCGAGCACCACCACGACCACGATCAGCCAGCGAAACAGATGATTGATCGTATCGACATTCGCGCCCTCGCCAAACCCGTTGTCGATGATCGGCTTCAGACTGGCGGGGATTGCGATGGTCGCGCCCGAGGTGATCACCAGCGCAGTGAGCGCGATGGCCACTTCGCGCGGATAGTTTGCGCCTTGCCGATAGATCATGCGCAGCGGGGTGAGGGTGCGCGCTGGCTTTGGAGCGGAGGCGGCGGGGGCGGTAGGTGCGACTGGCGGGGTTTCGGCTTCCATTGGCGCGTTCCTAGCCCAAGCGCGCGGGCGCAGGAAGGGGGCGGGAGGTGCCAGATGCGCGATCAAACGCATTGTTGCATTGCACAAGCTGAAAAAGCACGGCAAACTGCGTCCTAATTATAAGCCTATGTGGCTTAGCAGCATGAAATCGGAGTTAGCGGTGCTTTACAAAGCTTATGAAATTCAGCGTTCAATGCTCAATGCGGGCAGCGCGATGGCGTCGATGGGCGCTGAAATGCTCAGCAATCCGCGCTATCAGCTCGCCGGATTTGGCGGCGCTCAGATGATGGCTTCGGCGCTTGAAGTGTTTGCCCATGCTGCCGCGCCGCGCGCCAAGCCAGCGTTTGGGCTGAAAACCATCACGGTACAGGGCACCGCGCATGCTGTGAACGAAACAGTGGTGATCCATAAGCCGTTTTGCGACCTGAGGATGTTTTCGCACGAAGGGCTGGCCCCGGATGCGCCGCGCCTGCTGCTGGTCGCGCCGATGAGCGGGCATTATGCCACGCTGCTGCGCGGCACGGTGGAGCGGATGCTGGAAAGCTGCGTGGTCTATGTCACCGATTGGGCCGATGCGAAATTTGTGCCGATGGAAGATGGCCGCTTTGATCTGGATGAATATATCGATTATCTGATCGCGTTCCTTGAGCATATCGGCCCCGGCGCGCACATGATGGCGGTGTGCCAGCCATCCGTGCCCGCATTTGCAGCCACCGCCGTGATGGCGGTGCGCAACAATCCATGTCGCCCCGCCACGCTGACCATGATGGGCGGGCCGATCGACACGCGCGAAAGCCCCACCAAAGTGAACGACCACGCGATCGCGCGGCCCTATGTGTGGTTTAAGCACAATGTGATCACCACTGTGCCGGTGAATTATCCGGGCGCGGGGCGGCAGGTTTATCCCGGCTTTGTCCAGCTCGCGAGCTTTATGTCGATGAATTTGGGCAGCCACATGATGAGCCATTACGGGCTGTTTAAACATCTGGTGGTGGGCGACGGCGAGGGCGCCGACGGGACCAAGGCGTTTTACGATGAATACCGCGCGGTGTGCGACATGACCGCCGAGTTTTA
>JBBRXQ010000281.1:0-4120 GCA_038238515.1 Sphingomonadales bacterium
AAGGTTGCACCCAGCCCGAGCCGGCGAAACAGCAGCACGAACACCAGCGAAAAGCCCAGCAGCAAGAAGCCGTCATGGAGAATAGATGGTGCGTCCGTGGGGTTCATACGCGCAATTCCCGAGCGGCAGTCCGCATTTTTCAGAGCCGCCCGCTTCTTTCAAAGCTTTGGGCAAGCGCGTCAACATCTGTGCGAACTGCAATGCTATTGACATTGATGTAGGCAAAAACCAGTGACGCAGGTGGTAGATTTGCGTTGAGCGAACACCAGCGAATCATAAGGAGAGAACGATGTCTGTTTCCGGCACTTATAACTGCGTGATCAAATCGCCACTTGGCGAACAGAAGATCACGCTGACGGTCAATGATGAGGGCGATACATTTACCGGCACCAATGCGGGAGATCAGGGCGTAACGCCGATCACCGATGGCAAGGTTGATGGCAATACGATCACTTGGTCGAGCCAGATCACTGTGCCGATGCCGATGAAGCTAGACTGCACGGCCACGATCGACGGCGATGCAGTAAATGGATCGGTGACCGCAGGAATGTTTGGCACGTTTCCCATGATCGGCACGCGCGCGGCCTGAGCCGTTATCAACGGGTTTGCGCTGAGGGTGCCTGATGCGGCACCCTCAGCGATTTTTTTGGGGCTACGAAGGGGGCTTAGTGCGCTTGATCGTGCCCGAATATGACATCACTCGGTTTGTGCCCGAAGTGATGATCCCGCGCACGAAAGCCAGACTGCGCCCGCCGCCGAGCAATTCCCCGCGCGATTCGAGCAGAACGCCGCCTTGCGCTGCGCCAATGAATTCGCTGGTCATCGCCACAGTAACCCCGCCCACATCGTGGCCATCGGCAGCGGCGAACATGAACATCGAAAAATCGGCAAAGGTCATCAGGCAGCCGCCATGCACAATACCATGACCATTGAGGCTTTGCGGGCCGGGGAGAAAGCCGGTGACGATTCCTTGCTCATCCCGGCGGACGAAGAATGGGCCAACGGCGTTTTCAAATGGATCGGTCCCGCTCCATGTGTACCAACCGGCCCAAGTGCCTGTTTCTATGCGAACAATATTGCCAGCGAAAGGAAGCAATGATGGAGTTTGCAAGCGCCTGATTCCTGTGTTGATCGGGTTTTGCGCTGCGGTGCACTGCCAGTTGCGCTGCGTCAACGCATGACCGGTTTTTGGCAATCCATAGCGCCGGAAAGTTGCGAAGGCAGCCAAACGACTGCTTTGCAGGCTTAAACTAAGATGGGGGGTCGATATTTTTATCGAGCCGTGCTATACAATTGGGGCTGACGTCGCATTAGACGGATATCGGGCCTGCTTAGGCTCACCCCTATGTCCTAAAATAGCCTCACGAAGCCGGGATGCGTAAAGGTTGCGCATGCCCGTCAATATTTCTGGACTAAGGATATCCCAGATGATCACCGGTACCGTAAAGTTTTTCAACGCCGACAAGGGTTATGGTTTTATTGCGCCTGAAGGCGGCGGCGGGGATGCGTTCGTACACATTTCGGCTGTTGAACGCGCAGGCATGAGCACGCTCGATAAGGACCAGCGCATTTCGTATGAGCTGGAAACCGATCGTCGCGGCAAGACCTCGGCTGTCAACCTCCAGCAGGCCTGATTTTCTGGTTGGGCGGGGGCGCCGATCGCGGCGCCCCGGCCCATTTTTTTCATAATTTGAAGGGTGAGCAAGGCCACAATGGCAGGATATAAGGAACCCGGATTTCAGGATCGCACCGCAGCCGCCGCCAAAGCGCGCGACGCAGCGCTTGCTAAGCTGAAATCCAGACCACCGGTAGATCCGGAAGAACAAGCACGTAAAATGGTGGAAGCTGAAGTCCGTGAGGCGGCAAAAATTGCCAAGCGCGAAGAAGCAAAGGCCGCTAAGATCGCCGATGCGCTGGCGGCCGCAGAGGCAATCCGCGCTGCTGCTGAAGCCGAAGCCGCCAATGCCGAGCTGAGCGAAGCAGAGCGCAAAGCCGCGCGCGATGCGCGTTATGCCGCACGCAAGAGCCGCAAGGGCCGCTAAACATCATGAGCGAGAGCGCACTTTGATCCCCCGCGAGCTGGTCGGCACCGCGCCGATACCAGCGGGAGAGGAGCTGCGCCTGTTTCGCCATGGCCGCGATTATATGATCGCGCTGGGCGGCAATGAGCTGATGACCACGCGCATGAGCGGTTCGGAAGAAGCGCTGGCCACGATGACCTGCGACAGGCTTGCCGCACGCAAGGCGCCGCATTTGCTGGTGGGCGGTTATGGCATGGGCTTTACGCTCCGCGCCGCACTGGGCGTGCTGGGCAGCGCGGCGCGCGTGACTGTGGTCGAGCTGATCCCAGAGATCTTTGACTGGGCGCGCGGGCCGATGGCCGAACTTACCGCAGATTGCCTGAACGATCCGCGCGTGTCGCTGATAGAGGATGATGTCGTGGCGGTGATCGAGCGAGCGCGGGGCGAGTTTGACGCAATCCTGCTTGATGTCGACAACGGCCCCGACGGGCTGACGCGCCCGACCAATTCCAAGCTTTATTCCAAGCGCGGGCTTCAAAATGCGCGGATCGCGATGAAGCCCGGCGGCGTGTTGGCGGTTTGGTCCGCCGCGCGCGACCCCGCGTTTACCCGGCGCTTAACCGACACACGCTATAGCGTAGACGAAGTCCCGGTGCGCGCCCGCAGCAATGGCAAAGGCGCCCACCATACGATCTGGTTCGCAACCGCGCCCTGAGCGCATCTCCGAACCCAATACCTGCTGTTCAGAGTGCTTTTGCTCGGTCCGGCCATTCTAGGAGTAAACCGATGTCCGACCCCAAGAGCCGCCCATTTTTGATCAACAAAGACATCGATGGCAATTTCCGCCTGACGGTGCGCGATACGTATTATAACTCGCAAGGCTATATGCTGGTCAAAGCGGTTATGCATGACGAGCTGTTTAAGACGGCCGCCGCCGCAAAAACCTTTGCGCAAGCCAATTTCGATGCCAAGCCGGGCCAATACGCGACCAAGTAAGCGCACTGGGCGCGCGGTCTGTCTTTTTGGTTACTGCTCAGGCGAGCGTGGCCAATTCGGCAGCGAGCAACAGCTTTAATGGCTGGGCAGGGGTGCCTCCGAAGTGGCGGCGCGCGATACGCGGATCGGACACTTCGGCAGGCAGACCCGGACGATCAACGAACGCGATCACGCTGAGATCGGCAAGCACCAGCCAGCTGTAGGCCTGAACCGGGCTTTCGGCAGGGTTGGCAAAGACTAGGCCCGATCCATTGAGCGGGTGCCATGGGCCAGCCAATTGCCGAGCAACCATGCCATAGAGTCCGTTAGGACCACTTGGACCATCCGAAGCAAAGACTTTCGTCTGGGTGGACCAGAAGCAATAGTAGTGCCCGCCGAGAAATAGCAGATGCGGGCGCTCTAGCTCGTTGTTAACGCCGTCAGCGCTGATCAAAGGTTCGGCAAGCGTCCACTGGCCCTGTGCGCGCCGGGCGAGGCCGACTGCGCCATTCCAAGGCGATGCGGATTGGGCAAGCGATGCGGCAAACACAAGATACTCTTGCTCATCAGCGGGGTCGCGGAACCATGCAGGATCGCGGAACGCTTTGATTGTGCCGATTGCGCCGCCGCCCATCATGTCGCGCACGTAGATGTCTCCGTCGGCGGCAACTGATTGAACGGGGACTGACCACGGACCGAGGCGCGGTTTGCCATCGCTGATGCCGAGCGCTGCTTGGGTTTCGAACAGGCGTTGTTCGAAGCTCAACGCAGGTTCACCGCGCGTGCCCGCCACGGTGAAGTATAGCGTTACGTGCTCATGGGCATCATCGATGATTGCAGAGCCAGACCATTCACGGCTGCCGGGTGAGAGGTCTTCGGGCAGGAGATTGCCGAGATCGTGCCAGCCCGAAGCGGTCTGGTGCATCAGCCGGATGCGCGCGATCGCGTGACGCGCATCGGGATCTTTCAAAACCGGCGCGGAAAGCATCATCTGGAGCGCGCCGCCTGCGATCATCGCGGTGCGGCCGTTGCGCTCTTGCACCGGCCAATAGTCCCACAGATCGAAGCCCGGAAGAATGGGCAGGAGCGACGATGGATCGATCAAAGGCGCAGTGGGGATATGG
>JBBRXQ010000282.1:0-4103 GCA_038238515.1 Sphingomonadales bacterium
ACCTTCGCCCAGCACCCCGCCGCCAGTAGCTTGGCGACCGTTGGTTTTGGTTTGCTGATACACGTACGACAAATACGCTTTAAAATTGTCAACTGTCAGCCCGAGCTGGTTGCGCGTGGTGAAGGTCCGCTCAAAATTGACGTCCTTCTGCCGTTTGAAATTGTCTGCTTGCTGAGCAGCCGTGCCAAGCGGGCTGGAAGCAGGGCCAGGCTGCGGAAGCGAAACACCGACTTGCCGCACGGTAAAGGGATAATCGATAAAGCCGGTGTCATAATAATAACCGGTGGCAGAGCGGAATGCGAGCACATCGTTGATAATAGGCAGGTTTATCGCGCCATCCGCGACATAGCTGATGCCTTTGCCGTTCTTCACGTTGTAAGCGCGGCCATGGACATAGCCGCTCACCCTTGAAGCATCAGGCCGTTCGGGGATGTAGCGGATCGCGCCGGCAAGAGTACCGAGACCGTAAAGCGTGCCTTGGGGACCAAGCAACACCTCGATCCGCTGAAGATCAATCAGCTTGAAGTCGAGATAAAGCGGCACTTCGCCCAGATAGGTGCCAATTGCGCTGTTACTGTTGTCAGCGGTGGCACCCGCATCGTCGGCTGAGAGGCCGCGCATCACGATGGTGCCAGCGCCGCGAGGGCCAGTATCGGTAATGGTGATGCCGGGCACGAAAGCGCCAAGATCGCGGACGTCGTTCAGGCGCTGCGATTCAAGCTGCCCAGCGCTGATCGCGGAAATGTTGATCGGAACATCGGCCAGCGAGCTGCTACGGCGGGTGGCCGTAACGACGATCATTTCATCGCCGGATGAACCGCTTTCTGTCGCTGCATCAGCTGGCAAGGCTTCCGCTGCGGCGTCCGCCGCCAATGCAGGATTTGCCCCAAGCATGGCGCCCGCCAGAATGCTCGCAGAAAGCAGGGTCGCCTTGACCCGAAAAAGTGCCGTCATTTTCTATTTTCCCCTGAACCTTTGGAAGCAAACAATGTTTGTTCCCCCTCCCGGCCCCGCCGCAGCTTGAATGCTGCGTGCAAGAGATTGCGCTATGGCGGCGCGACTGGAGGGCCAATGCGCCATTTGACGTAGATGGCATGCCCCATAGTGCGCGCAGGGCCGATGCCTCTGCGCGCACCAACCCTGCAAACGCGCGCCTTGCGCCAGCTAGCGTGCTTGCTAGACGGTAGTGGCAATATGGGGAGCGACGGCGCGTGCGTTGGACTGTAAGTTCGGAAACTGGGGTGCTCACCGATGTGCTGCTGTGCCGCCCCGATCATTACCACTGGATCGATACCAACGCGGTGGCGCATCAAACTCTTGCAGAGCAGACCGCATTCGATGCCTCGGCGGCGATCCTGCAATATGATGGGCTCGTCGCCGCGCTAGAGGGCGCAGGCGTCACCTGCCATTATCTGAAGCCCGAGCCGCATCTGCCTTACCAGCCCTACACCCGCGATTCGAGCCAGACGACGCCTTGGGGTCCGGTGCTCACCCAATTGCGCATGCCTGCGCGGCGAGGCGAATATGCCAGCGTAATTGATTTTCATGACGAATTTTTCGCGTATGCCAGCATAGGAACGGTTGAGGGCGGCGACATTCACATCATCCGCCCCGGCCTGCTGCTGATCGGCTATTCGGGCATGCGCACCGATGCCGATGGGGCCGCGCAATTCGCCAATCTGTTTGCGGCGCGTGACTGGTCGGTGCGGATGCAGCCGTTTGCCGAGCATTTCCTCCACCTCGATGTGCTGTTTTGCATGGCGACAGACCGGCTAGCGGTAGCCTGCATCGATGTACTGGGCGATGATTTTAACGCCTGGGCCGCTGCCAATGGCATCGAACTGCTGCCCGCCAGCTACGCCGAGGTGATGGCGATGTCGTGCAATCTGCTGGCGCTGGGCAATGACCGCGTGATTTCGCCCGCACACAGCATCCGCATCAATGCGCAGCTGCGCGCGCGCGGCATCACCGTGATCGAACCGCCGCTCGATCTCTTTGCCGCAGGCGGCGGCAGTGTGCATTGCCTGACCATGCCCCTCAACCGGAACCCGCTATGAACGACCTGCGCATCAATAGCGCGCGCCTTTGGCAAACGCTGATGGACACGGCGGCATTTGGCGCGACTGCCAAGGGCGGGCTAAACCGGCTCGCGCTTGCGCCAGCCGATGCCCAAGTCCGCCGCTGGTTCATCGCCGAAGCGCAGGCCGCCGGATGCACTGTCACCATCGATCAGTTGGGCAGCATCTTCGCTCGGATCGAGGGCAGCGATCCCGCGCTCGCGCCCATCGCCATCGGCAGCCACCTCGATACACAGCCCACCGGCGGGCGGTTTGATGGAATTCTCGGCGTGCTCGCAGGCCTGGAAGTGGTCCACACCCTACGCGATGCTGGCATCACCACGCGTCACCCCATCGAAGTGATCAATTGGACCAACGAAGAAGGCGCGCGCTTTGCCCCGGCCATGCTCGCCGCCGGAGTATTCGGCGGCGCGTTCACGCTGGATTTTGCGTTGGGCGTGAAAGACCGCGACGGGATCACGCTGGGCCAAGCGCTGAAGGAAAGTGGTTTTGCCGGGAACGCGCCGGTCGGCAGTCATCCGCTCGCCGCGCATTATGAGCTGCATATCGAGCAAGGCCCGGTGCTTGAGGCAGCCGGAACCGAGATTGGCGTGGTTATCGGCGTTCAGGGCATCCGCTGGTTCGATATCGCGATTGCCGGCCTTGCCTGCCATGCCGGCACGATGCCGATGGCGATGCGCCGCGATCCGCTTAATGCCGCCGCTCGCCTCGCGATTGCGGTCGATGATGTGGGCCGCTCCGAACCCGGCCTCTCGCTCTCAACCATCGGTATTTTTGAAGCGTGGCCCGGATCGCGCAACACTGTGCCCGAAACCGTGAAGATGAGCGTCGATTTGCGCCATCCAGAAGCAGGCGGGCTGGAGCGGCTCGAAGCGGGCTTTCGCGCCGCTGCGCAAAAAATCGCCGAAGCAACCGGCACCGAAATCGCCATCACCACCGTATGGAAATCGCCGCCAGTGGTGTTCACTCCGGGGTGCGTCGCGGCGGTGCGCGGTGCGGCCGCAGACCTTGGCTATTCACATCAAGATATCGTCTCGGGCGCGGGGCACGATTCGGTTTATGTCTCCCGCGCCGCGCCCACGGCGATGATCTTTGTGCCCTGCGAAGATGGGATCAGCCACAACGAGGCTGAGAACATTACTCCAGCCCAAGCCGAAGCAGGGGCAAATGTGCTGCTCCGCGCGGTGCTAGCGCACGATGGAGCATTAAATTAATGGCCAGGATTGAAACCCGCTCAATCGACTACATTCCCGCTGGCGAACGACACGGCAAAGTATCGGCGCAGGGGCCGTTCTGGTTCCTCGGCAACTTTCACTTCTTCACCGTCACCATCGGCTTCATCGGCCCCAGCCTTGGCCTTGGCCTTGGCGCAACTGCACTGGCGGGCACGCTCGGCATCCTGTTTGGCACCATTTTCATGGCGTTTCATGCGTCGCAAGGCGCTGAGCTTGGCCTGCCGCAGATGATCCAGTCGCGCGCGCAGTTCGGCTATCGCGGCGTGCTGGTGCCGCTGTTTGGCGCGCTGTTCACGTTCCTCGGCTTCAATGTGATCAACACGATCATCGTGGCGGAGGGTCTGGCCAATCTGCGCGGGATCGATCCCTTGGCCACCGGCGTGGTGCTGGCAGTAGTCGCGGCAGTGCTGGCGATTTATGGCCATGATTGGCTGCACCGCGCGTTTAAGCTGCTGTTCTGGTGCAATTTTCCGCTCGTCCTGATCCTCACGCTGGGCATCCTCAGCGGCCATGTCGCCGCCAGCGCCATTCCCGCTCCATCCAGTTTCAGTTGGCCCGCGTTCCTCACGCAATTTGCCGCCGCCGCGAGCTACAACATCACGTATGCGCCTTATGTGTCTGACTATTCGCGCTATCTCCCGCGCACAACGCCGCGCTGGCGGATCATCGCCAATGTCTATGTGGGGGCTGCTGCCTCGGCGATCTGGCTGATCGTCCTGGGCGCTTGGCTCGCCACGCGCATCGCCGCCACTGATGGCGTCAGCGCCTTGGTCGCCGCCGGAGACATGAT
>JBBRXQ010000283.1:0-4096 GCA_038238515.1 Sphingomonadales bacterium
GCTGGCGGGGAAGGCAACGGCGGCGGCAGCGCCCTCGTGCGCGCCCGAAATTGCAGCGACCCAGCTAGCAAAATAATCGTCATCGGGGCGATCAGCCAGCGCCGCAGGCTGCGAATCTGCCCATGATCGGTAAAACAATTGCAGCATTCGCCCGGCAATTAGATCAAGCCAATCTCCGAACGGTCGGCTCTTTGCATAGCGGCGCTCGTAAAATGCAAATTCGGTGAGATGCGTGGGCAATGGCCCCATCGGTCCGGTCAGACCAAGCCACGTTCCTTCGATCCTCGCGCGTGATTTAGAAACACTGACTGCAGTGAGCGTAGCATCGGCGAATCCAAGGTGGGGCGCTTGTGCCAGATCGACAAGATTGCGATCTGGCAGCTTTGCTTTGCCGATCCGTGGACGATCTTGCCCGCGCGCCTCAATCGCACGTAGCACGGGGAAAACGCCGTATTTGCGCGGCGCTTCGGCAACTTTGGCAAGCATCTTCAGATGCTGTGCTTCCGTCCAATCCGCGTCGGCCATTTCGCCAGCACCCCCTCGGCTGCGGTGGAAAAGATGCACTCAGTAAAGCTGTTCACCGAAGCGAATTCGGCGAGAAAACGTTCAAGTACGGCGGAAAAAAGAAAAATGCGCCCGTTCGCGAACGAAGCATCATCCAGGCGAATGCGGATGCGCGATCCGCGCGCAACCGCCATCCGATCGCGCCCAGGCACGCGGCGCACGATCGCTTCAGACTGAATACCAAGGATGCTGTCGATCTGCTTGCGCATAGATGCATCATCCTGCCGGCCATAAAGCGCAAGGTGATCGCGCAAGAGCGAAGGATCATCATGATCCTCTGGCGCTAGCGTCGCGTAATTCGGGGTAATGTGTGCGATCACGCGCCAGGCGGCATCGGTCAGGCCAAGCGGCGGCCTTGGCCGGCTCGGCGCGCGCAATATGCTGACAGTGCGCACCGGCCCTTGCGGTTTAACGAAGTGGTCGCTCCCGCGAAAGGTCAGCAATTCTGGCATTTCGCGGTTGGTGACATAGGCCTTGATCGCCAGTTCCTTAACCTCATCCAGCCGCTCGGGATTGTTGGGCGCGGAAAGGCTCAGCCATGTCTCAGTGCCTACATAATCGGTTCGCCGCCGCAGCCGCTGCTCCTTGGTCGAAAGCCGACGCGGCATCAGTCGCGTGACATAAAACAGCGCATCGCGGGAGTCGTAGAGGAGCGAGCCAAGCGCATAAAGCGGCGCCACCGGGCGCGGCTCCAAGCCATCGCCCACCACGGCTTGCACCTCATTGATCCTGAACACTTCGAAATCAAGTGGCCGCGTGCGGTCGGGAACCACATGAAATTCGTGCGTGTGCGGCGTTATCTGCACCCGGCCAAGCTGCTTTTCGAACAAGTTGATTGCAGGCACAGCATGAAGCTTGAAGTTGGTTGCATTAATGGCCCCGGCCAGAACCGGTGCGCTCCGTGAAAACAGGATGATCACATCGCATGCTTTGGAACACCGCGCGAAGGCCCGGCGCAGCTCTGTCAGTCGCGCAAATAGAAAGCGTTCGGGACACGCGAAAAATTCCGAAAGCAATCGATATCCTCGGAACGAACGCATTTCGATCGGCAACAGAGCCTCATCGTCGTCGAAACCGACCTGTTCAGGCAACGGCAGCGTTGTCCATGACCCGGCACCTGCAGCTGAGGCCGGATCGCGCGCAATCACCGCGACTGCCTCTCCGATTAGCTGTCGATAAAGCTCCCCTGGCACCGCCTCAGAGCCGTCGAGATAGATCGACACACCTTCGTTGATCGACAATTTGTCCATCGGTGCGCCCGCGATCGTTTCAAACCGCAGCCGCAGCCCGGCGTCTGCACGGACATTAGCGACCGCCGCGAATGGGGCAATTGCGGCGCGGCTAGAGAGGTATTCTGCCTCGGTCACTTTAAGCGGCCAAAGCGTGGTTGCATGGCCGGTCATAAACTGAACGGGTGCATTATTATGGTTGCTGGCCAATGCCGTCAGCGCAGTACCGCGCGGCACTGTGTAGCCATCGAGCAGCGCGGGATCGCCTTCCTTCGGCTCGAACCCGGCGATGCAAATCGACGGCATCGGCGCCAGATAATGCGGCTGCACCGCATTGAGCAAATGTTGCGTAAACTCGGGGAATTGGTCCTGCAGCTTCAGCTGCACCCGCGCACCAAGAAAGGCCACCCCTTCAAGCAAGCGCTCGACGTACGGATCGGGATCAGTTGGCGTTTTTAGACCAAGCCGCGCTGCGACCGCCTCATGCTCTTCGCCAAATTCACGCGCGCCAGCGCGCAAATAGGCAAGCTCTTCGTTATAAGCGCGCAGCAGACGAGGATCCATAAGCGGATACCTAGTCGCGCACGACGGCAGCGCCGGTGTCAGCCTCGACATCGGTGCGAAACTTGATCGGCATCGCGCTAACCGCCGAGGTTACATCCCCGTGGATCAGATATGTGACGCTGTTGATCCGTTCTACAGATTCGGTTGGCTCGACAACCAGCGACTGCGCATCGATGCGCGGCTCGAACGCCTTGATCGCAGTGCGTATTTCGCGGGCGCGCTGAAGGGTTAGCCGGCGGTTCAATGCCTTGCCCGTCATGTCTGGCACACCATAGTTTAGGACCGAGGTCTGCACTTCGGGAAACGGCTCAAGATCGATCAGCGCGCCCAAGTTGATCGTGTTCAATAGCCAAGCAAGTTCGCGACGAACCGTAGCGCGCAGAGCTGCCTCGTTAAATCGCTCTAGCCGAGGGATGGAGTAGTAACGCATCGCCTCACGGCTCGCTTCGACTTTGTCGACCTCCTCTCCGCGCATCCCGCTCAGATCGTTGTCAGCCACCAGCTTATCAAATAGCGTCGGATTAAGCCGCGACCGCGTGGGCTTGGGCGCTGATGCCATCAGCTGAATTTGAGGCTGCGGAGCGACAGAATTCCGTGGTCTTCGCCGTCAGACAACGTCCAGAGCCGCTGGCCCGAGCCCACTTCGCCTGAGCCGCGTGCTGTCCAGCTAGTGGCGCGGGCGAGCTGCTCAGCAGCGTCTGCCGAAGTTTCGGTGCCCGGGTAGCGCGCAGGCAAAAACGCTGCAATCGATTGGCCTGATCGCATCATGATCTGCACCGGCAACCACACCAAGTCGCGCAGATCGCGAACGCCTTCGCATGTCATATATTCGATCGAGTCGAACGGCAAAATGCCATAGCGGCCCGCCACAATTGCTTCGCATGCGGGGCCAAAGCGCGCGTCGGCATCGGCTATCCATTCAAATGCGGCGTCATTGAAAGTGCCGGGGGCGTCTGGCGCTGCGCCAAACGCTTCGTCGCGTGCCGCGTCGCCTGCATCATCGCGGCCATTGGCATAGTGTTCGATTGCTTGAGCCAGAGTTCCTGCCCAGCCATCGCCATTGGCCAAGACTTCTGCTCGGCAGGTGCCGCCGAAAACTTTGGCGCGCACCTTTTCAGCCTCGATCGCTTGGCCATAGGCCACCGCGAGCATCTGCGTTTCAGGAGAAAGCTGTGCTAATGCCGTCAGTTGCGACTTTGCCTTGTCCCATTCGCCGGCAATGGCCAGCAATTGGAACAAAAACATCCGCGCCTGCGCATCGGATGGTTGCGATCGGACGACCTTTACCAGTGCGGCGCGCGCACCAGCAAGATCGCCCTCACGCAAAAGAGCATCGGCATCAGCCATGGTTATGCAGCTTCTAAGAGGTTATGCGGACTTGCGAGCCTTAAGATCATAAGAAAACTCGCCGCCAGCGACCATTGCACCTGCTTTGTCTTGAACCTTATATTCCCACTTGATCTTGGAAAAGTTTAACGAGAACTGATCCGTGATCGTGGGTGACCCATTGGCTGCTCCCGCCATGAACGAAGTAACCATCACGTCTTCGAGCGTAACGATGTAGTAGTCCTTCTGCTTTTCGCCCGCCTTACGCAGTGTCAAGGTAGCCTTACTTAAATGCTTGCCCGTCGCGACGGGCCAGCATGTAAGTCAGGCTACCTTGACACTGCGTACGGCGGGCGAAAAGCAGAAGGACGCCGACATCGTGACGCTCGACGGCGTGCTGGTTACTTCGGTCA
>JBBRXQ010000284.1:0-4094 GCA_038238515.1 Sphingomonadales bacterium
AAGGGAGTTGCATTCGCAGCATGGAACGTTGAAGCGCGCGAAGTTGATCAACTGTTGCTGTGCGACATTTCCGGGCGAACGCGATCATGGTTTATGGTCATTTTAGTGCCGGACAGTGTGCCTCCTAAAACCTGTCTTTATTTTGGTTCCGCGATCACCGCGATTAAGCACCAAACCAGCGGGCGAGAGGCAATCGGGCTAGGCTTCAGGGCACTGATTGGGTTTCATAAACTTTACTCGCGAGCGCTGCTTGCCGTAGCAATCGGTGAGCTTCAGCACTGCAACGAGGAACTAAAACTATGAGCGAGTTCTTACTTCCTGCCGCTTTTGCAGCTGCCATCGCAGTAATCCATCTTGTATTCGGCGGGCTAGATATAGCCCGCCCACTTTTGCAACAAATAGTGATGCTAACGCCAGTAACGCTGACACATTACTATTGCTGGCACATGGTAACCATAACGCTTGCATGCCTTGCCGCTGCTTATGCTTATGCTGCGTTCGCTTCAGACGGGTACATTTTGGCGATTTGTGCGACCCTTTTGTCAGGCCTGTTTGGGATTTGGGGGTTGGGATTAGTGCTTTGGAAGCGACAACGACATCGCGATATGCCGCAATGGATGCTATTTGCAATACTCACCGCTAGCGGCATCTGGGCGCTTGTGGCGTGAAATCGGCACCACGCTTCAAGCGCGACGGCGTTGGTCCGTGGATCGAAGCTGGCTATGCAATCCTTCTGCAAGATGGACATCGGGGATTGACGATTGAGCTATTGACGCAGGCTACCTGCAAAACTCGCGGCTCATTTTATCATCACTTCGGCAGCATAGATGGTTTCATCACTCATATTCTCAATGATTGGCGCGAACAAAATACGGAGCGCATTGCGCGCCTTGCGGAGGCCGATCCAGAGCCAAAGGATCGGCGCGCCTTGGTCAACGGCGAGGCACTGCGTATTGACCCTCGCATAGAGACAGCCATTCGCCGCTGGGCTGGCGCGAATAACCAAGTACTTGATGCCTGCAAGTTGGTCGACGATCGCAGAATTGACGTGCTTATCAACGATCTCGTTGCCCTGACCACAGCCTCTGGCAAGAAACTTAGCCTTGGAGAGGCCAGATTGCTTGCCCAGCTCGAATACTCAGCCTTTGTGGGCGCACAGATTCTGGCGCCGGAAGGGCGACTTGATACGCTTCACGCAATCGGCCCGCTCTATGAAAAAATGCTGGATGCTTATTTAGAACACCGATGGAATTCGCCCAAATAGCCGAACTTGAGATTGAGATTGCAGTGAGTATTCAAGCTGGCAACGATCTGTGAAGGACTCAATTTGTACTCTCTAACGAAGCATTATTGCATTGATCGCCGTTAAAGCGGATTATCCAGCTTGATGACCGCTTCGCTGCTCTTGCGCTGACCGGTATGGAGCGCGCGGGGGGCGGCGAAGCTGGCGATGACGGGGGCGTCGCGCTCATAAATATCGCCAAAGCTGCGCATCAGACCGTTCACATCGCGCGCGACAGTGAAATAGGTGATGTAGACTGGCCACTGGGTGGTCATCGGCACTTTGGTATACTTGCCCGACAGATTGTATTCCACCGCCGTGGCGGGAGGCAAGTCTGCGCCCAAGATTGCCATCGTCATCGCCAGTTCGGTCGCGCGCTCGGCGCGGATGCAGCCGTGGCTGAGCGCGCGCATCGGCTGCGCGAACAGGTTGCGGTTGGGCGTATCATGAATATAGATCGCGTGCTCGTTCGGCATGTCGAGCTTTACTTTGCCCAGTGCGTTTTGTCCGCCCGGCTGCTGCACCACGGTAACGAAGCCGTCTGCCGCTTTGGTGGCGACATAGCCTTCGCGCCTTGCCTTAGCGGGGCTGGCAAGCAGCCGCGCGCCCAGACCTTCGCCCACCACGATCGATTGCGGCACCGTCCAGGTGGGGTTGAACACTACGTTGCGCACCTTTTCGGCCAATTGCGGCGTGGCAGTTCTGCCCGGCTTGCCCACAATCGCGCGATAGGTGCGGATGATTTTGTTGCGCACGGTGAGGCGCAGTTCCTGCTCGGGCACATTGATGGCCAGATATTTCGGGCCCATGTCGCGCGCCAGCCAGCGCCACCGATCCAGATTGGCGCGGATCATCGCGCGCTGGCGCGGGTCTTTTGCGGCAACCAGCATATCCTTGAGCGAGGCATAATCAGGGTGTGTGGGCGCGAGCGCGGTCAGCACGCCCGGAATATCATGCGCTTCGGTCGCTTGCGCGAGGAGGAGTGCATTGGGCTGCGTATCCTGATCGGGATCGACCACGAACCATTGCACCCGCGCGGGCACCGGCGTGCGCCCATCGCGCAAATCTTCGGCCAGCCAAACGAACAGGCGGCTGGCGAGCACGTTGAGCGCATCGCCTTCGCCCTTGGCAATCGCAGCGGCCAGTTCGGCGGGCGCGTAGTCAGCAGGGCTCAGCCCCTCGCTGCCGATGCCTTTGATCGCGGCGACGAGGGCTTTTGCATCAGCAATCGTCCACTGTGCCAGCGGGGGCACAGGCTCGACGATTGCGGTTTCGTCTGGCGCCAGCGGATCGAGCGCAGGCGTGGTGGAAGGGGGCGCTGTTGGCGGGACTGCTGCTTGCGGAGGGACTGCTGCTTTTGGAGGAACTGGGGCCTTTGGCACAGCAGCGGTGGGATCTGCGATTGAGGGCGCCGCGATTCTCTGGGACGCGGCTGGCGCGGGAACTTGCCCGGGCGCGGCGAGCGTGGGCGCACTGGCGGCGGCGAGAAGCCCTGCGCCAATGATCGCACTGGATCGGGCCTTGGTGGAAACACGCATACGCTAAGTTTTTCCCTATTTGGCGCAAAGACCCCGCGCATTGCCGGGCATGAGCCATATCACCAAGACTCGGATAAATCCTTGCCCGAACGGAATGTTCCGATCAAGCCCAGCGCTATTTAGACCCAGTGCTCTTTAGACCACGCCGCTTTCTGTTTGCTGAATCAGATTGGTGCCATGACATTTGTCAGCGTTGCCCGCTGCCGCGCGCGCGGGTAAGGCACCGCGCATGCCGCCGCGCTCGCCCTTGCTCCCCATCATTGCCGCGCTGATCGGGATCGCCTCGTTCGGGGTGATGGACGGGCTTATGAAGGTCGCCACGCTGGCGCTGGGCGCATATGGAGCGATGTTTTGGCGCAATCTGGCGGGCACGCTGATCATGCTGCCGGTTTGGCTGCGGCGCGGCAATGGCTGGCCAAAGCGGAAATCGATGAAGCTGCACCTGCTGCGCTCGGCGATTAGCGGGGTCTTGGCGACGCTGTTTTTCTATGGCCTGGCGCGCACCCCGATTGGCGAGGCAATGGCGCTGACCTTTATTGCGCCGCTGATCGCGCTCTATCTCGCCGCGTTTCTGCTGGGCGAAACCGTTAGCCGCCGCGCGGTGATCGGATCGCTGATCGGCCTTGTTGGCGTGATGGTGATCGCCATCGGCAAATTCAGCGGCAGTTACACCGCCGAGAGCATCCAAGGGCTGATCGCGCTGCTCGTCTCGGCGACGCTTTATGCGTGGTATCTGGTGCTCCAGCGCCAGCAATCGCAGATTGCCTGCCCCGAAGAAATCGCCTTTTTCCAAACCTTTCTGGTGTTCTGCATGCTCGGCATCGGCGCATGGTGGTTCGCCCCGCTGCCCGCGCTGGGCGATTGGCGGGTGCTGATCGGATCGGCGGTGCTCTCGCTCAGCTCGCTCATGCTGCTCAGCTGGGCCTATGCCCGCGCCGAAGCCCAAGTCCTCGTCCCACTGGAATACACCGGCTTCATCTCCGCTGCGCTCTTCGGCTGGCTGGTGCTGAACGAAGAGCTGACTTGGCGCACAATGTTCAGCGTCACACTGATCGTAGCCGGATGCCTCCTCGCCTCACGCCGCAACGAGCCACACCTAGAGCCGGTTTGAGGGTGGCGCTACACCATCACCTAAAAATCGTCGGATTTTTATACAGTTGGTTCTTTTGTTAACCATAAATGTTACGCATACAAGGGACTGGCACGCTGTTAGAGGTGGCCTGGCAAAACTGGACATGGTGATAAGTGGATTTTCTGCCTGACGGTGGCCACGG
>JBBRXQ010000285.1:0-4094 GCA_038238515.1 Sphingomonadales bacterium
CGATAGATCGAGCGCGCGTTGAAGCAGGCCGGCATTGATCGCCTTTTGGCCCCGGCTGACGTTCTCCAGCGCTTCGAGCAGTGTTTCCGCCTCGCTGCTTTTGCAAACGATGCCCTGAATTCCGGCGCGCATCACCGCTAACAGCTGGCGGTCGGTGATCGTGTCCACAAGCATAATCACTGTGCGCTTGTCTGCATTGCCGCGCAGGGACTGCAAGGCTTGTATTCCGGTCGTGCCGGGCATGTCGATGTCGAGCACGACAATCGCGGGGTCTAATTTTTCGATTTCTGAGAGGGCAGCTTCGCCGCTGGCGACAGCCGCGACGATGTGAAACTGGCTGTCCTTCAGCACCGCCTCGATCCCCGCGCGAATCAGCCCGTGATCGTCTGCCACCAGAACCGAAATCATGCTGCCACCCCCTTAAAAATGTATGCATTCACAGCGTGCTATGCGGTCTGAATCGCAAGTCAGGAATGTCCGCCCAGCGTTTGTGCCGGTTCAGTGCCGGATCAACCAGAGCAAATGGCAGATTTCCGCTCTTGGGCCACGCCGGCTTCTCGAATTTCGATCAGCCCAAAATCGCAGAGGCCCACGTCATCCGAGTGGTAATGCCCCTAAGGGCATGCGCGACACCCGGAAATATCTGATATTACTGCCCAGATTTCGCTATGTGCCTTAATGCACGCTTAACGGAGACCAAACGAAACCAAATCGCTGTTGGTTATAATGCGTTAGCCGAGTTTTTCTTTACCTTGCAATGCGGCATGGAATTTATCATACTTTTGATTAGGTTGCGAAAAATAGGCGCGGGGGCGTCACATGAATATGTCTGTTTCTGGCAAGGACTTCCGAAAATCGATGGTGACATCGGATGGGCAGGCAGCATCCAGCAGTCTGTCCCAGGCTGAGTCTCACGCTTCCGCAGCGCCACAAAACCCAGCCAACGCTGCAACCGAAATATTTTTGTTGGGCTCCTTGCTCACTGACAAGCAGCGGCAAGTTCTCGATCTGCTGATCCAGCACAAAACATCAAAAGAAATTGCCCGGGCTCTGGGGATATCTTCGCACACCGTTGATCAGCGCATCATGCTGTCGCGAACCAAGCTAGGTGTCGCCTCGCGCAGCGAAGTAGCACAAGCGTATCGCCGCCTGCTGACTGCCGATGGTCTGAACGGGGCGGCGCAGTCAGCATCCCCGGTCGCTAAACCGGTATGCGATCAATCCGTATACGGCTTTTCCTATGTCGCTTCTCACGCGTTTGTCCCGGAAACAAGGGGCAGGGAAGACGTGGTGACCTCGGTGCAAACCTCACCCCCGATCTCGGTCGCTCTGCCAGAGGCATTGCGACTTGGGGCAGCGGGGCGAGCTGAATACCACCATGTTCTCCCAGAGAAGTTTGACGGGCCTTACGGAACATTTCTGCGGCTGGGCGCAATTGCCCTTATCGCAGTGTTCCTGATCCTGATTATCATGGGCGGCTTGGCGATGTTTGCGCAGTTATCGCAGATTTTGGATCGCTGAAGCTTATTGATAATTTGGTGCGCATTTGCATCGCGCTGGCATCTGAAAACCTCTCTTTATCGTGGCACACACACGGCACTCCGGGGGGAGGCCGTCAAGGAGAGAATGATGACCAACTTGATCGATACAATGATGCTCGACGGACTTCGCGCTCCGACAATGACCACCGACGTAGCCCAGCTCAGGGTAACCCGCGATTTGCATAAGGCCGAAGCTGCGCTCGATGAAGCGCTGCTAAGCCAAGCACAGCTTCTCATGACGATGGTTGGCGCGCGCCGTGATGCTGATTTTTCGCCATTCATCGGCCAAGATGCGCTGATGCGCTTGCTTAAGAGCCAGCAGTCGATGGTCGATGCAGGCGGCGAACTGGCCCGTGTCCATGGACGGTTGAGCGCGATTGCTGCTGAAACCAATGGCGGTGCCGATCGATGCCCTAACCGCGCTGAACTCGCAGCGGAGCAAGCCATTTCTGTCGCGAGCGCTGCATGAAGCCTGATGAATCGCTCATCGGGGCTCGGTAAAGCGATATGGATTGGCTGCAAGCCCTACAATTTGTGCTACTCGCCACCGTGCTGTTCGCGGCCCGCAAGGGAGACGAACCCGAACGGCTGGTGGCGATAGTGCTCTTTGCCACTTTTGTACTCGATCTGGGCAATCACGCCCTATTCGGGTATCCAGCCTGGTATTCGATCAATCCGGGGCACGTCATTCTCGATAGCTGGGCTTTTTGCAGTCTGCTGTGGGTCGCGCTCTATGCCAATCGCGGCTGGACGCTGTGGGTTTCGGGCGCGCAAATGCTCGTGCTGCTGGGCCATATCGGCAAGACGCTTGATGTGACCATGGCGCGCCGGGCCTATTGGGCGATGACGCAAATGCCCTTCATTTTCCAGATCGTGTTTCTGGCAATTGGCACGTTGGCTCACGTCTATCGGCGGCAGCGGATCGGGCACTATCACTCTTGGCGACTGTCCTAGTGTTGCGTTCATTCTTGAACATACGCGAAGGAAAACCCCCTAGTGTTGCGTTCATTCCTTAACATACGCGAAGGAAAACCCCAATGACTGACAACGCATCGCAATCCAGCGGCAGCGGAACGAGCCGCAAGGGAAGGCGGGTTCCCATTCTTCATGTGGTAAAACCAGCCGATGAGGGGGGCGATTATGCGGGCGGTCTCATGCTCTGCGAACCCGGCGCGGTTGCGGCCAATGCAGCCGAACTCGCGCTTGCTCGGCAATTTTACGCGCTGCGCCGCCGTCGCCACCGCTTCTTGGCCGCAGACCTTTTTGGCGAGCCGACGTGGGACATCCTGCTCGATCTGTATATCGCCGCGCATGAAGGCCGGCGTGTGCCGACGACTAGCTCTTGCATCGGTGCGCATGTCCCGCCCACCACGGCGCTGCGCTGGCTGCGCATTCTAGAGGCGCGCGGGCTGGTCGAGCGCGAAGAGGATCGGCGCGATGGTCGCCGCACCTTTGTTAGATTAAGCCGGCGCGGCCTTTCCTCGATGCAGGGATTTCTCCATGCCTCGATTCTGTCGCTACAAAATGCGGTCGATTTCAATGCCGCGCCAGCGTCCGAAGAATTCGCTCAAGCCGCCGAATAGTCTGCCGAGCAGTTTTTAGGCGCTGCCATCGGCATCATCGCGGGCACGCCGCTTCTGCAGCGCTCTCGTCAGCATGATCAGCGTCTGCGATAAGACTGGCATTTGCGGCGATTTTTGCGCGCAATCTCGTGGCCGGCAACGCCGCCGGCTGCGCCGCTTAGCAAAGTGCCAGCGGTTCCCCCAAACAACACTTTGCCCAGCACCGCACCGCCTACCGCGCCGATCACCGCGCCTTCGGTCTTGGTCAGCCGCTTGCAATCACGCGCTTCTGCTGGCGCGGCTGCCATCAACGGAACGGCAAGCAAGATGGCTCCGGCTAGCGCAATGGCTTTCTGCTGCAACTTCATCGGTGCCTCCGTTTTTAGAACATTTTCTGAGGTTTGAGTGTCGCACATCGGCATGCGCGCGCAAAGCCGGTTGGCCTTTGTGCCCGCACGTTTGGTCGTCTTTCTAGTTTTCTAGCGCCCAGCGGATTTTGCCTACATAGCTTCCTGCCGCCTTGCGCCCTTCATCATCGCTGGCAGGATTAAAGCGGGCGCGGCTGGTGAGTTTGTCGCAAGCAACCGCATCGAGTTCCTCGTGGCCGCTGCTGGCAGTGATGGCGCAATTCGTCACGCGGCCATCGCTGCCAATGTCGAGCCGAAAGCCAGTTACGCCGGACCAGTCTTCGCGGATCGCGCGGGTGGGATAGTCGCCGCGGCCAACCCAAAGGCCGGGATCGCCGAGCGGCAGCGCGCGGCGCGGAGCGAATGCGGTGATCTTCGTGGGCAGGATATAGGGGTCGCGGGGGAGCAGATCGATTGACCCGGTCGGCGGCAGTGAGCTGGTCGTATCCATGATTGGGCCAAAGTCGTTAGGGAGATCGAAGGGTCTGTCTGATGCGACAATTTGCGAGTTTTCCGGGTGCGGTATTGGCTGGTCCGTTGCCTTAACCTCAGGAATCGGGCTCGGCGGGGTCTGGGGCGTGACA
>JBBRXQ010000286.1:0-4085 GCA_038238515.1 Sphingomonadales bacterium
CATTTCCGATGCGCGGTGCCATGTCGCGCGCCACGGCGGCGAGGAGTTTGCCGTGCTATTTCGCAATCACACGGTCGAACAGGCATTCAAAAAGCTCGATGCCGCGCGGGAGGAAATCGCCGACCGGCGCCTCGTCAATCGCGGGAACGATTCGCCGTTTGGAAAGATTACGTTCTCGGGCGGGATATCCGATGTTTTTGCCTATGGCGACCAAAGCGCTGCTCTGAAGGCGGCCGACGAAGCGATGTACCTAGCTAAAGAATCTGGCCGAAACCGCATTCTCACCGCTGGTGATTCGCCCGATCCGGTCCAAAAGGCGGCTTAAGCAAAAACACTACATAACCCCCAAACCGCTTATCGCGCGCCAATTCGGGCGGCGGCGTCCATTCGCCGCCCTCCACCAATGCGATCTTATGGCGCAGCGGCAACTGGTCGATATGACGGAAGTAGGCAGCATAGCCGGGGATCGTTGTGCGCCCTTGATAGGTTTGCAGCACCGCCTCATCGACGATCCCGGAAAGCGCGGCCAATGCGCGAGGATCGCCATGCGCGCTCCAATCGAGCAGCCCGGTTACGGATAACTTCGCGCGCACCGGCAAGCGGCGGCGAGCGTCGCTCAAAAACGTGACGTACCTGCCCAGCCCCGGGGTCGATGCGTCAAAGTCGATCTGGAGCCCTTCAAGCCGATTGCCCGCGCGCTCCCAGCGCGCCAGCTCAATCAAGAGTGCAGCCCAGACGCGCTCGTCCCAATCCAGCCGCTCGCTGCGCACCGTAAGCCACACCGCGCTGCGCCGCACATGCGGCACCCCTGCCCGCAGCGATACAAAACGCGGCGGCCCGGATCGGCGAATCTCGCCTGCAAGAATATACAGCACTTTCGCCCGCGCCACCGCTGGCGGCGGCGGAACCCCCGCCCACAGGAAAAATTGATCATAGCGCTCCGCTTTGACGGGTTCTGCATCATCCCGGTTTGAACCAGCGGGCGCGCAGCCAGTAATCAGCCATACCGCAGCCAGCAGTGCTCCAGCCCCGCTAGCTGCCCGACACTTCACCAATAAACTTGCAACTGTTGCGCCCACGGACTCTTGGGAAACTCGCGTCGCAGCCGTTCAAACCAAGCTCTTCGCTGCGCCTTGGTCACCTCTGCTCCGCCGCAGGAGTTGTTGCCGCTTGGCGCATAGCAGCGCACCGCGCGGTAAAGCGCATAAGCTTTATCAGCAGGCGCGGCGCGCGGATCAGCCATTGCGGCGCTATAGAATTCACTGCGGGTTATGGGAATGCCCGGAAACCCACTGATTGAGCCGCCCAGTTCGCCAGACGGGCGCGCCCGGTCGAGATCGCCGAAATCGTCAAACCCATTGAGCCGCCAAAACTCACCCAAGCACAATTGCGCACGAATGGCGCGCGGATCAGCATTGAGCGCCATCACCGTCGTCAGCAGCGCGGGGCACGCAAAGCCAGCCTCCCTCGTGCGGCCTTTAGAAAACACGCCCAGCATCACCGGTGCGCCATTTTCGAATGACATGTTGCCATCGGCGGCGGCATCGGGCCGCACCAGCGCAATATTGCTAGCAAACCCGCTATAGCGGGCCCGGCTAAGCTGCTTGTAAAGCAGGGTGAACAGCGCCGCATCGCGCTCATGTTGGGGGCGGACGCCATCGAGAGCAGCGCTGCGCAGCAATTCAGGCCCTGCACTGTGCGCAAGTAGGATTTCGCGGATCGTGCGATCGTTGATTGGCGAATTTGCTGCAAAAACTTCAGCGATCTGACCGTGCCGCTCAAGGTTCATCGCCAGTGCCAATTCAACCGTGGCCCGCTGCCACAGCGCATTTGCCCCGCCCAATAGCTCGCGCCAGAAACCAGCTTCATTGCGGTCCTCCAACCCAGCCAGTGCCTGCCCGCGCAGCACCTGACGGCTGAACGCCAGCGGGCTATAGGCGCGCTTTTGTGCATCATCGGGGATCAGCGCCAAAACGCGGGCATAATCCTTGCCGATGTAAAACGCGTGGTTGGCCTGAAGGAATGCATAGAGCTCAGGCGCGCGCATGAACGCCGCCTGCTGCGACGCCAAACCCTCGGCCGTGAGCGTCGGCTTGGTCACATCATCCGTCTGCGCGGGATCGCCCACGCGCATCTTCATCAGATCGATCGAGGCCAGCAGCAGCGGGCCATCGGCGTGCGGCTCTGGATTATCGCCGTTGAACAACAACTTGTTGTCGATTTCTTGCACCAAACCGATCATCGTTTCCGAAGTCGCGGGGACCGAGCCCAGCAATTGATCGTAACGCAGGGCGAGCCCGCGAAAATCGCCCGAGAGCCACATCACTCGCCGCTCAAGACCCCGCGCCGAAGCGGCATAGCGCCCTTGCGGCCAGCCTTTCAGATAAGCGCCAAGCGCGGCCTTCGCGCGCGTCGCCGCTGCCATGTCGATTGATTTTTGCCCCTGATAGTAGCCATATTCATCGGTGCTATGCGCCTGCGCCGCATTGATCTCGACCCGCACCTGCATATACGTCGCCGTTTCAGCCACCCACGGATCGCCAGCATTGGCCAGACCAGCAAAAGCGCTCCGCGCCTGATCCCAATGCTCGGCGTAAAACGCATCAGCCGCTTGAAGATACGCCAGATAGGTTTTGCCGGCCGGGCTGCCAATTGCGATCGGCCATGCAATGATCGCGGTGCCCTCGCCCGGCCCAGTGCAGGTTTGCGCCAGCCGCGCCCGTGCGGCTGCCAGCGCGCTTCGTTCCGCAAGCGGCACTCCGGCGTTGGCCGCCATCGCAGCGCTGAACGCAGGATCAGAAGCGGCAATGCCGTTGCAGCGCGAATAGCCCTCACCGCCGCCCTCAGCATTGGCATCCTTTGGGAAGACGCTGCGCTGAACCAGATCCCAATCAAGGAAAGTGCGTCCAAAGCTCTCCTGATCGTAGTCCAGCTCCGGATAATCCTTGCCCCCAAACCCCAGCCCCGCGCCATCGCGGCTTAGCGCATAGAGGTTTACACGGGTGTCATTCCCCGGCCCAATCACCGCGCGGCTATGGCAGGCCGTATTGCCGCCAAACAAAGTCCACGCCGGATCGCATCCCGAATATGAGCAAGCCATCACCGCGCCCGATGTGGCAAACAGCGCAGCCATCACCGCTACTTTGCCAGTCAATCCGAGTCTCCGCGTCCGCATCGTCTGCCCCTGTACCTTCATGATGCACCGATAGTCTGACCCGCGCGCAGCCAAGGCAACAAAAAAGGGGCCCGCGTTGCCGCGAGCCCCCATTTTATCTGGCTTTCGCCGCTCGATCAGTCGTCAGACTTCAGGAACGCCGGAACATGATCGGGTGCCGGGCCATCATCGCGGTCACGGCGAGGACCGCGATCGCCACCACCACTGCCACCATCGCGGCGCGGGCCGCGATCACCGCGTGGGCCGCCAGGACCACGACGATCGCCGCGATCGCCACCACCGCCGCCACTGCGCTCAGGACGCGGCTCGCGGGCAGGACGGGTGTCCTCAAGTTCAGCACCGGTCTCTTGATCGACAACGCGCATCGACAGGCGAACCTTGCCGCGCGGATCGATCTCGAGCACCTTAACCTTTACGGCTTGGCCTTCCTTGACCACATCGGTCGGCTTCTCAACGCGCTCATTGCGCATTTCCGAAACGTGGACGAGGCCGTCCTTGCCGCCCATGAAGTTCACAAACGCCCCGAAATCAACGATGTTGACCACTTTGCCGTCGTAAACCTTGCCGACTTCCGCTTCCATCACAATGCCGAGAATCCAAGCCTTGGCGGCCTCGATCTGCGCCGGATCGGAAGAGCTGATCTTGATCAAGCCTTCATCGTCGATATCCACTTTCGCGCCGGTCTCGGCTACGATTTCGCGGATCACTTTGCCGCCGGTGCCGATCACTTCGCGGATTTTCGCCTTGTCGATCTGGATGGATTCGATGCGCGGTGCGTGCGATGATAGTTCGCTGCGCGATGAACCCAGCGCCTTGGTCATCTCGGCCAAGATGTGCGCGCGGCCTTCGCTTGCCTGCGACAGCGCCTTGCCCATGATCTCGCGCGTGATGCCCGCGATCTTGATGTCCA
>JBBRXQ010000287.1:0-4077 GCA_038238515.1 Sphingomonadales bacterium
GCTAGCGCCAATGCGGCGGTCAGCAATGTTCAGGCTAGCTCGGATTCGCAGCGGCTTTACTTGACCACCTATGTCCAGCCCACGCTGCCAGAATCGGCGCAAGGTCCAAACCGCTGGGTGATCCTGCTGATCATCGTTCTGATCGCGGGCATGGTCTGGATCATCGGGCGCTTGATCGGCAATTCCATCATGGATCACGCGTAATGGCAGGAGCCGCGGCCGCCAACGCGGGCACCAATGCCTCGGGGGACGATAGGCGCTGGGGGCTGGCGCTCCGCAACCAGCTGAATGTCTTTCCCGCAGTGTTCTTCCGCGAATCTGAATCGCGCCAAGGGCGCAGCTTTGCGCTGGGCTATCTCGCTTCGGGGATTGAGCCGCTGCTGGTCGCGCTGGTCTTGGCGATCCTGTTTTCGGTGCTTTCGCGCAATGCGCCTTATGGGCGCAGCCTGATGCTGTTTCTGGGCACCGGGGTGTTTCCGATCTATCTGTTCATCCACACCTCGCTGCGGATGCGCCAATCGGTCGGGCTGGGCAAACGCCGCGTCCGCTATCCGCTTGAGCGGCCGCTCGATCATGTTTTTGTCAATGCGGTGCTCCATCTGATGACCAGCAGCGCGATGGCGGTGTTGTTCTTCGGCGGATTGTATCTGCTCGGCGTGCCTGAGGCGCTTCCCGAAAAGCCGCTCGTGGCCTTCGAAGCGCTGCTTACGGTGTTTTTGCTCGGGCTTGGCATGGGGCTAACAAACTCTGTGATCGTGCGCATCTTGCCAATTTGGGATGTGTTTTGGCCGGTCGTGGTGCGCCTGGCGTTGCACTTTTCGGGCTTGTTTTATGTGGTGGCGTTCTTGCCACCCAATGTTCGCGGCTGGTTTGCTTATAATCCCCTGCTGCACGGCACAAACTGGTTTCGCCATGCGTTCTATCCATTTTATCCCGATCTCGTCTCAAACGAAAACTATGTCCTGATGTGGGCATTTTCGCTGTTCACCTTCGGCTTGCTGCTCGAAGCCGGAACGCGGAATTTCCTTGAAGCGAAGGAGTGAGGCAATGATCAAGCTTCGCCGATTGTCGCACGCTTATCGCAATGGCGTACCCATTTTTTCGGATGTCAATCTTGATATTCCGACAGACCGCCGCGTGGCATTGCTTGGGCATAAGAACAGCGGAAAATCCACGCTGATCAGCTTGCTGGGCGGAATGATGCAGCCAACTTTCGGGCGGATTGATCGGCGGGTTAGGGTGTCCTTTCCGGCGGGCTATCAGGGCGGCTTCCGTCTCAGCCACACCGGCCGGCAAAACATCTTCTTTGCTGCGAGGGCATATGGCGCGAATGAGCGCGAAGTATTTGATTTTGTCCGCACCGTCACCGATCTTAATGGTGCGCTCGAAAAGCCAATGCGCGATCTCTCGCTCCAAACGCGCATCGGGCTGAGCTATGCGCTCACGTATGCGCTGCCGTTCGATGCCTATGTGTTTGATAATATCGTCGGGCCCGTCGGTTCGGATATCCCGGATTTCTTTCACCGCTGCCGGGCGATGTTCGAAGCCCGATCGCGCGATTCCGGGCTGATTATCAGCACGCGCAATGCTTCGGTTGCCGAGCAATATTGCGATTGCGCCGTGGTCATTCACGAGCGCAACCTGCTTTTTTTCGACAACGTCTATGACGCGATCTGGTATTTTGAGCGCAATGGCGCAGCGCCCGATGCAGCAACCGACGGGTTCCCCGATCAGGCAGACGAAGATTTTGATGAGGATCGGGACGAGCCTTCCGAATTCGCATCGTGACCGCGCTGCCCATCAAAAATGGCGTGCGGGTTGCGCTGGTTCTAGCCGCGTTTGGTCTGGGCCAGCCTCTCGGTGCGGCGATATCGCTCGGCGGCCCCGCGTGCTTTTCCGCGCAAGACAATCGCAAGCTCTCGTTCGAAGTGCTCCAGCAGGCCCCGCCGCCAAGCTCTGCCAAGCGTAAATACGATTTTTATCCGCTCACCGGCGCGGCATCGATGCAGCTGGGCACATTGCGCAGCGCGGTGCCCGGTTTTGCCGGGTATTATTTCCAATGGGGCAATCGCTCGAACGCGCCGCTGCGCAATCCGCACGGAAAATTGCTCGCGCGCAAGCTTAATCTGCAATCGGGCGCGGGCCTGCCGCGCCGCCAGCGCACCTCCTTTTCCTCGATTGATCGCGCCAATGGCTGCACTTTGGCGCAGACCGCGCATGTGCTGGGGCTGCCCCGCGCCTCCCGGGCTTATGCGCAATCGGCTGGTATCGCGCTGGTGGTTGAGCCCCCGGCAGATGCCCCGGTCGGCCCAGAAGACGTCTGCGTTCTCGCCAATGGCCGCTTGCCCCGGTCTGGGGCCGGCGTTTTGCTCGATTATGAAACGCATGATGGCCGAACAGTCGCCCAAACCACCGCGTTTCTGCGCGAATATTCCGCGCTGGTGCACAAGTCTGGGCGCAAGGCGATCCTGCTCATCAATCCGTTCGATGCACCGACTCAGCGCTACAATGGCATTTCGGCTGAGAATGCAAACGCCATCGTGGCGATGTTCGATCGCACCACGCTGTTCCTCTGGAGCCGCAGCGTGCAGCTCGACATCGCGGCCAGCTATCAATCGCAAAAGGCGATTATTGCGCAGGGCGGCCGCTTTGATGGCGCGCGCATCCTGATTGATTTTGAACTGGCGAACACCTCGCTCGATGATGCACGCTTGGTGCGCTCACTGATCCTGTCGGACAAATTGGCGGGGGTGATTTTCTGGCGCAATGGCGCGCAGCAAGGCGGCACTTGCAATTCGCTGGTCAATCAGAAAATTGCGCTGATCGCCTTTGGAAAACCAGCATGACCCGCCCTGTGCGCACTCCGCGCGCCGCGCTTGGCAGGGCCTGCTAAGATGGCTGCGTTTGATGCGATCAAGAGCAGATGGCTCTCGCGCGACAAGGTCGTCGCTCCCGAGCCAGATATCGCCGCTGCGCCAACCATTGCAGATGCCGCGCTTGCTGCCGATGATCTCGCAGATGGAGCGAGCGACCTGACGAACGATCCTGCGCTGCATCGGCATGCGAGGAATTGGGATGAGCGCGCTCTGCCAGTGGCGCGCCCGGCGATAGCCGCGGAAGTGCGCTTTTCTGAAAAGGACTTGCGCGCCGAGATCCTCGATCTGGTCAGCAGCCGCAGCACGGCCAAAGCAGGCCGCGCCTTGATCGAAAATTTGCGCCCGATGGCAGAGGCGCGGTTTAATATTAAGGAAAAGCTCAGCAATCTTCTGTTTCTCAGCCGTATTGTGCAGGATGGCGGCGGCGCGAAGTATGGCCATGCCAAATTGCGCTCAAAGATCAGATCGGTCACAGGGTTTCTGCGCCAGCATGATCTGCCAAAGGGCGGGTTTGTTGAGCTGGGCTGCGGCGCGCACGATCCGATTGCGATGTCGACATTCTTTTATCTGAATGGGTTTGAGCCATCGTGCGGGGTCGATTTGCTGCCGCCGCGGGTTGAGCATTATTCGGCGATGTCGATGTACGACATTCTTGCCAATATGAAGCTGTTTCCCGAGCGTTACGTCTGGCGCGGCGGCGATCCCAAAGCGCTCGCCGCGCGGATTGACACGATTGATGTTGCCAAGTTTGAAAGCGGAGATTTCTGGGGTGGTCTCGATAGCATGGCAGGCAAAGTCCGGCTGATCGATGAGGATCTGCTCATCTGCGATCTGCAGCCAGGCTCTATCGCGCTGCTCACCTCGTTCGCGGTGCTAGAGCATGTCACCGATATTGCGGGAATTTTTGCCCGCTGTTTCGATCTTCTGGCGCCCGGCGGCATCGCCTATCATTTCATCGATCTGGCAGATCATCGCAGCTACCGCGGCGACGATACATTCACCGCGTTCTCGTTTCTAACCGAGGACGATGCCCCGCCCAATATGAACCGGGTGCGCGCGCCGCAATTCACCGAGGCCGCGTTGGCCGCCGGGTTTGAATTACTGATGGATCGGCGGATTGTCGCTGAAATGTCGCGTGCCGAGGCTGAGAATCTGGTCGCGCCATTTGCAACGATGGCGCGCGACGATGTTGCGACAACCA
>JBBRXQ010000288.1:0-4056 GCA_038238515.1 Sphingomonadales bacterium
AGGCAAACGGGCCAGCTTGAGTTACGAAGCTAAGCGCGGGCGCGCTGTCTGTCGCGGGATCGAGTCGGTAGCGCAGAAAAATGCTATCCGGACTCACGTCAAAGCGCGAAGAGTCGCAGATCCACCGCCTTTCACTACGCCGCAGTTCAGCGTAACTTTCGTTCAACGCAGCGCTAGCGTGGCATGTCTGGGCGGCGACAATCGGCCGGGCAAGCGCCTGCGATGGCAGGATGCCAACCAGCATCGCTAGCAGGCCGGTCAACAGCGCCTTTTGCCATCTGGGTTTCATCAGGGCAGATTAGGGTAAATGATCTTAGGACTGGATCACGCGATATCAGTAGTTTTACTGGTTCATCCATGTTTTGGAACGTCCAAGGAAGCATGCTGAGCGCGTAACGCGCAACCCTGGCGGCTTGGATGGGGGGTTTGGCACGCGGCTTATGCCCGCAACTGCGGATGGGCGGGAAGTTCGTTGTTGCCGCGAGCGGTGCTACAATTTTGCGCGCGCTCACGAACCGTTTGATTGCGCCCGAGGTCTTTGGCTTTGTATAGCAATTCATCGCAGCGGCCATAAAGCACGTTAAAATCCAGCGACAGCGGCGGCAAAAGATCGTGGGCGACCAGTCCCATGCTCGCGGTTACCAGTCGGTCAAGCCCCGGAACGGTGGCTGCGATGCGCGTCGTGATCGCGCGGCGAGCGCGTTCAGCGCGCTCGGCCGCATTGGTGCCGCGGATGAGCAGCAGGAATTCTTCGCCGCCCATTCGAAATGCCCGCGCTTGGTCGTCTTCCACCAGAGCGAGTCCGACCGCGCGCAGGACAGCATCACCCACCGCATGACCGTGGCTGTCGTTAACCGCCTTGAAGTGATCGAGATCGATCACCGCCATGGTGCGAAAACCCTCAGCATACAATTTTGCGAACCGCTCTTCGATCAAGTTGCGGTTTAGCAGCCCAGTCAGTGGATCATGGTTTGCCGCCGATTCCATCGCCAGTGCGTGCACTTTGGAACGCTCGGCCTCGCGGCGCATTTCAAACAAGCGAAACACAATACCCAGCGTGCTGGCCATGACTTCAAGCGCCAGCGTGAACTGCAACACGGCAGGTGCGTCGCTCGGCTGGGCGGACGGCAACAGATAGCTGACATTCCGATAAAAACCCAAAGCCAGCGCCGGTGTCCAACCCACGATCAAAAAATAAACCACTCGGCTGCCACGCAACCAAGCATTGAATATTGCCACCGAAACAAGGATACAATTGACCGTGAAGATAACAGAAATGATCTCCAAGCGATAAGTCTGCAATGGGCTAATGGGCAGCGTGGCCATAGTGAAAACTAGGAACAAAAGGAGCGCCGCGCGCTCGATCAGCCGGCGCATTCCCGGCGTAAGGCATTCATCTTCGATAAAGTTCGCCAAGAATTTCAGGGCCGAGGCGAGAAGAACCGCAAAACAAAGCACGCCAAGCGCAGCTTCGACACTGCTGCCCATCTCAATCAGCAAGTGCACGAATCCGGTTGTCAGCAGATTCTGCAGCAGCATCCCTGCTACCATCACAACGTGCCACAGCGTATAGCGCCGCCGCAAAACCCCATACAGGGCAAGATTCAATACGAGCGGGACGATCAAGATTCCGGTGATGATCGCCATCATGACAACTTCGTCAATGTCCCAACCCGAGCCGTGGCTCTCGGTGTCCAAACGCGCCTGACTGACGATATTTTTTTTCCAAGGATGATCGATCCGCACCACAACCATGCGCGGGGGCAAAGCAGACGCTGGCAACATCGCTGCCATCAGCGGCCCATTGGTCAGATGGCCGACATCGGCCTCGGCATAGCGCGCGCTGCGCATGGCGCCTGCAGCATCAATCGTCCAGATCGTAATTTCGGCAAATGAGGATACTTGCGTCACAAAGCTGCGCGCCGCCGCTCCCTGTGGTGCAAGCTTAAATCTCAGAAATACCGTTTCCGCGCTCACATCGAAATGCGAAGCGCCGCATATCCAGCGCTGTGGCGCGCGGTGAAGCGCGGCGTAAGTCTCATGGTCGGCGGCGACCGCATGACAGGTTTGCCCAGCATCGATCGGCCGCGCCGCTCCCGGCGACGGCAAGAAGCCCGCCAGCAAGGCAATCAGGCCCAAGACCCACGCTTTTTGCCACCCCGTGATCATTACCACGCAATGGCAGGCATGGCCTTAGATCGAGGTGCGCTTAGCTAAGTAGTTCTGCGAGAGGGCGATGCGGATGGCCCAATTCATGCGCAACCGCGGCATAGGTAATCTCGCCTGCATGAACATTGAGCCCGGCGGCCAGATGCGCATCGGCGCGCAGCGCATCGCGCCAGCCCAATGTGGCGATGCGCAGGGCATGCGGCAGGGTAACGTTGTTCAGCGCATAAGTGCTGGTGCGCGCGACGGCGCCGGGCATGTTGGCCACGCAATAGTGCACGATGCCATCGACCACATAGGTCGGATCGGCGTGGGTGGTGGCGCGGCTGGTTTCAAAGCAGCCGCCCTGATCAATTGCTACATCGACCAACACCGCGCCCGGCTTCATCGTGGCCAGCATCGCGCGGGTAATCAGCTTTGGCGCAGCAGCGCCGGGGATCAGCACCGCGCCGATCACCAGATCGGCCTCTGCCACGCTTTCCGCCAGATTGGCGAGGTTTGAAAAGCGCGTTTTGGCGCGGCTTTCGAAATGGTTGGCCAGCCGTTCAAGCACGTCGGGATCGCGATCGAGGATTGTCACGTCTGCGCCCATACCGGCCGCCATCTGCGCGGCGTTGAACCCGACCACGCCGCCGCCAATCACCGCAACTTTGCCCGGCAGCACGCCCGGCACGCCGCCCAGCAGCACGCCGCGCCCGCCGTGCGCTTTTTCAAGCGCCGTGGCGCCCGCCTGAATCGACATGCGCCCAGCAACCTGGCTCA
Organism: Sphingomonadales bacterium; assembly: GCA_038238515.1. Taxonomy (GTDB): domain Bacteria; phylum Pseudomonadota; class Alphaproteobacteria; order Sphingomonadales; family Sphingomonadaceae; genus Novosphingobium. The sequence goes on from JBBRXQ010000288.1 coordinate 2,929, forward strand.
TCGGCTTAAGCAGCGGAAGCTGACCGCCGGGGCCAGTGACGGTTTCATAAGCAATCGCGGTGACGCCGGAGCGCAGCAGATCGGCGGTTTGCTCTGGATCGGGGGCGAGGTGTAGATAGGTGAACAGGATCTGGCCTTTGCGCAGCATGGCGCGCTCGCCCGCCTGCGGTTCTTTCACTTTCACGATCATTTCGCACGATTCAAACACGCTGGCCGCCTCGCCGCGGATATGCGCTCCAGCGACCTCATAATCGTGGTCACTAGCACCGATGCCAAGCCCTGCGCCGCTCTCAACCCACACTTCATGCCCGTGAACAACCAGTTCGCGCGCGCTTTCGGGGGTCAAACCAACGCGGTATTCGTGGTTCTTGATTTCGCGAACGGTGCCAACGCGCATCATGATGCTCCCGGATTGTGTAACGTTCCGAGAGAATACACTGCGCAGACCGAAATTTTTCACCGCAATGCGGCTTTACGATCCGCCTGTTTGGCAATATCTCCCATAATTATGCGATCAATCGGTATTTTTTGTCATGGATAGAGCAGATATTGCCTTGGTCGGCGCTTTGCAGCGCGATTCGTCGCGCTCGATCGCCGAATTGGCCGATGCCCTCGCGCTATCGCCTTCGGCGTGTCATCGCCGGATGCGCGCGCTGGAAGAGCGCGGAGTGATACAAGGCTATGCGGCGCGCGTTGATCCGCGCCAGATCGGGCTGGCGGCCGAAGTTTTCGTTGAAATCACGCTGACCAGCCAAAGCCGCGAGGCGATGGACAAGTTCGAGCGCGCGGTGAGCGATTTCGATGATATTTTGGAATGCCACCTGATGTCAGGCGCGGCGGATTACTTGCTGCGTGTGGCGGCGAGTGATCTTGATCACTATGGCCAAATTCACCGCGATTGCTTGGCGCGGTTGCCCGGCGTTTCGGCGATGCGCTCCAGCTTTTCGTTGCGGCGCATCAAACACTTCACGGGCTACCCGGCGGCAAAAAGCTAGGCCGGCGCGCATGCACTCGGCGCGCCGGGGACTGGCTATCAAGCAGGTCCAATGTCGATTGGGGATCATCAAGCCCAAATTGCTCGCGCAGTTGCTCTTTATAGGCTTGGACCGCGTCTTCATCGGGAAGGTG
>JBBRXQ010000289.1:0-4054 GCA_038238515.1 Sphingomonadales bacterium
ACCGCGTGCTCGAGGGCTATGAAGCACAGGGCGCGAAGAACTTCTCGCTCTCGATCGATTGGGGCTGGTTCTACTGGTTTGAGAAGCCAATCTTCTGGCTGCTCGACTCGCTTTTTCGCGCAGTGGGCAACTTTGGCGTGGCGATTATCCTGCTTACGCTGGTCGTGCGCGGGATGATGTTCCCAGTGGCGCAGCGCCAATTTGCCTCAATGGCGGCGATGCGCGCGATCCAGCCGAAGATGAAAGTGCTGCAAGAGCGCTATAAGGACGACAAGCAGAAGCAGCAGCAGGAAGTGATGGCGCTGTATAAGGCCGAGGGGGTGAACCCGCTGGCCGGATGCCTGCCGATTTTCCTGCAGATTCCGGTGTTCTTCGCACTGTATAAAGTGCTCGTGCTGACGATTGAGATGCGCCACCAGCCGTTTGCGCTGTGGATCCGCGACCTTTCGGCGCCCGATCCGCTGCATGTGACCAATCTGTTTGGCCTGCTGCCATTCACCCCGCCCGCGTTTCTGGCGATTGGGCTGCTGGCGATCCTATTGGGCATCACGATGTGGGCGCAGTTTAAGTTGCAACCCGCCGCGATGGACCCGGCGCAGCAGCAGGTGATGGCGATCATGCCGTGGATGATGATGTTTGTGATGGCACCGTTTGCGGCGGGCCTGCTGATCTACTGGATCACATCAAACCTGCTGACCATCGCGCAGCAAAAGTATCTTTATAGCAGGCACCCGACGCTGAAGGCGCAGGCGAACAAGGATCAGGTCGATATCGACCGGCAGGTGACTCGTGAGAAGAAGCTCGCCAAACCGGTAAGCGAGCCAAAAACCTGATGACCGCAGAAGATAACACAGGCGGCGTTGAAAGCCTGACTGAAGTCGTTGATCCGGCGGCACAGGCGGCGCTGGAAGAGCGAGCACGCATGTTGTTTGCAGGGCCCATCGAGTTTTTAAAATCAGCGCCCGCACTGCAATTTCTGCCCGATCCCGAGCTGCCCGAAGTCGCTTTCGCTGGCCGCTCGAACGTGGGCAAATCATCGCTGCTCAATGCGCTGACCGGGCGCAAATCGATTGCGCGCGCTTCGGTGACGCCGGGTCGCACGCAAGAGCTCAATTTCTTTGAGGTTGGCGATCCGGCTCTGCTGCGGTTGGTCGATATGCCGGGCTATGGCTTTGCCAAAGCACCGATCAAAGTGGTCGAGCAATGGCACCGGCTGGTGCGCGATTATCTGCGCGGGCGCGTGGTGCTCAAAAGAACCTTGCTGCTGATTGATGCCCGCCACGGGGTGAAACCGATCGATGTCGATATGATGCGCATGCTCGATGAGGCGGCGGTCGGCTACCGCGTAGTGCTGACCAAGGCAGATAAAATCAAGGCCAGCGAACTTGCGACGGTGCTGGCCGCGACGCAGGCTGTGGCACGCAAGCGGATCGCCGCGTTTCCGCAAGTGCTTGTTACGTCTGCCGAAAAGAAGATGGGGATTGAGGAGCTGCGCGCGGCGGTGCTGACTGATTCTGAGATTTAGACCGCTCGGAGATTTAGGCGGAGAGGCGTTGCGTTTCCGATAGTTTGTCAGCCGCGCAGATTTTCAGAACATCATCGAGCGATGATGGCATCGCTATGAAATAGCCTTGCAGATATTTGCACCCAATGAGTGTGGCCTCCATCAGCTGCGCTTCGGTTTCGATCCCTTCAAACACGCATTCAAGATTAAGCGACCGTGCCAAATTGAGGATAGCGCTCAGGAACTGGCGACCTTCGCAAGAGCCCAGCCGAGGCGTGAAGCTGCGGTCGATCTTGACGTAGTCGAGCGGCAGAAGGTGAAGCGAACTGAGGCTGGAATAGCCGGTCCCGAAATCATCTAGCGCGACTTTTGCGCCCGACGCGCGCAGACGTTTCAGCGCAATCCGCGCGGCATCGAAATCATGAATTAGGCAGGTCTCGGTTACCTCAAACACCAGCCTCTGCGCATCAATCCCGGAAAGCTCTATTCGCTTGAGCAAAGTAGCAATGGTTTCTCCGTCAGCGATGTCTGGAGCGGCCAAATTGAAAGACAACAGCACATCTTGCGGGAGCTTGTGCAATGCTGCCAGTGCCTGATCGAAAAGTGCGAGGGTAATCGATCGAGCGATGCCAAGCCGTTCGGCGGAGGCGAAGAGTTGTTCTGGGGACACGCGGCCAAGCTTGGGCGAGGTCCATCGCGCGAGCGCCTCAACCGCGGTCAAATTTTGCTGGCCGGCATAAACGATCGGCTGAAAAGCAAGCGCTAGCTCCTGCTCGAAGTTGCAGGTTTGGAGCGCGGATTCGATCGCTTGTTCAGAACGGAGCATATTTTCAAGATCAATTGAGAAATGAACGCCGCCGCCGCGTAAATGGTTTTTAGCATGATAGAGCGCGCAACCAGCGCGGTTGAAAAGCTCGTCTGCGGTCATTCCAGCGGTAGGGTAGGAGGCCAGTCCCATCGAGCAGCTGACCGAAACGCGCACATCGCCAAGTTCAATGGGTTTTCTAATGCTATCGTTGAACTCCTGAAGTTTGCGCTCAATTGCATCGGCAGGTCCAAGCAAAATCAGACCAAATTCATCGCCGCTTAGCCGGGCCACCTGCGTGTTCTCATCGCAAATGCGCGCCAGTGCTTGGCCGATAACCTGTAGCAAACGATCACCTTGAACATGTCCAAGATTGTCATTGATCGGCTTAAACCGATCAAGACCGATCAAGCCGACAAGAAACATGGTGTCAGAGTTCGCGCTAGCCACTAGTCGCTTAAGCTGGGCGAAGAAATAACGCCGATTTGGTAACTGTGTGAGCATGTCGGAATGGGCGAGCTGGGCGTTCTCATCACCGAGCATTATAGCTTGATGCCGCTCGGCCTGAAGCTGGCGGAGGGAATCCTCATGGTTTACAAATAGCGTGAAACTATCACGGCTCACTTTTAGTACACGCACACCCACGAGCATGATGTTGGCTGCAATGGCGATTGCCACCCCATTACCTCCTAAGACGCAATAGATTAGATACCCGCCAAGCCCAACAAAACACATGATCTCAGCCGGTAAAGGCAGCTTGTTGAGGCAGAACATGCAGCCCAGAACCGTGATTGCGATAAATACTGGGATGGTGGCATGCTCAGTTGGCCCAGCATATTGATCGAGCATGAGTACCCAAATTAGAAAGCCCAATGACAACAGCCCACTCATAATCGCGGTTTGTTTCAGCATGCGCTGCGCAGCCTCTAACTCGATATGGCATGCCCCGATTGGCCTGCTCCATTGCCATCGCCGCACCAGACATACCGCGACAAAAAAAGCAGGAAGCGTGATCGTCAGAAATTGGGGAGCTAGCGTGACGTAGATGGCAGACAACGTTGCAACATTGACGATCAGTAGGAGATACATCGCCGGAATATGGCGGCGCAGCCGGAGATACTGGACCACGGGCAATGGGCGCAAGGCAACATCGGTTGAGCCGTTTGCGCCGTCAGATTGCGATAGGGACGATGTTTGCGCATTCATGATCCGCCGGAAGTAGCTCGTAAAGCATTGACATTGCAGTCATAGACTGACGCGATAAGCTACTTAGACGGGCGCGAGAATCACTTGCTGGGCGCCACCTCGACAGCGCCTAACCTAGCAGCTACGCGAATGATCCAAGTTTGATAGACCACCCAATGAGGGGGACAGACAATGAAGCTGGTCATCGGCAACAAATGCTATTCGAGCTGGTCGCTGCGCGCATGGCTGGCCTGCAAGCAATCGGGGCTTAGCTTTGAAGAGCAGGTGATCCCGCTTTATGGTGCAGATTGGGAAACCGCGAAACTGGCCGATCCAGCGCTGGCCCCGTCGCATGGCAAAGTGCCGGTGTTGTGGGACGATGAGGCGGTGGTTTGGGACAGCGCGGCAATCCTTGAATACCTGGCCGACAAAGTGGGGCGCGACCGATTTTGGCCCAAAGCCGCGCCTGCGCGGGCGATGGCGCGGGCAATGGCGGCGGAAATGCACGCAGGCTTTGCCGCGCTGCGCCGCGAACTGCCGATGAATTTGCGCCGCCTGCC
>JBBRXQ010000290.1:0-4030 GCA_038238515.1 Sphingomonadales bacterium
CGACCACTCGACGTGCGTCAGATCGGGCAGTTCGCCGTAATCAGCACGGATGACGGTCGGATCGATCTTGAGCTGCTTGACCGCATCGGTCACCCAGCCTTCGCCAAAGCTTTCCCACGCCATCGCAGTTACGCCGCGCGCGCCGAGCATCGTCCACATCGCCATTTCATACGCGCCGGTGTCTGACCCCGGGACGATGCCAATGCGGTGCGTTTCAGGAAGGCCGAGCGTTTCGCGCATCAGATCGAGGCAAAGCTGCAGACGCGTTTTGCCAATTTTGGCGCGGTGCGAGCGGCCGAGCGATGCCGTGGCGAGTTTATCGGGGGAGTATCCGGGCGGCTTAGCGCAGGGGCCGGATGAGAAAAACGGGCGTGCGGGTTTGCGCGCTGGTTTGATTTGAGCGCGCGCGAGGGCGCCCTCGGGGGAGCAAGTGCAGTCATGTAGTCTCTCCTTACAGAGAGCTCGCGCGGCGTTGGGACCGCGTGGCCCAATCGCGGTTCTAGTGGCAGGGATCGGCCTGTCAACCTGCCCTGCCCGCCGGACCGCCCGCCGCACCTGCCACCGCAGCGACAACTGACATGCCCAATGCGCGCAATTGCGGGGCTTTGTGCGGCGCAACATTTATTTGATGTCGGCTCTCGAGCGGGCACAACTTCGCATAACGTAGCGACAACCACGACTTGGCTGAAACCCGATGTTAACCACATTAAAACATAATCGGAGCGTGCCCCGCCATTCCCTCCGCTTGGCAATCTTGCCCTGTATGTTGCTTGTCGTGCTGGGTGGCTGCGTCGATGCGCCTACGCCGCGCACAATGCGCGCAGCGCCGGGCCGGGGCGCGCCCACCGTGCTTTTCAGCGCACCTTCGGCCCGCACGTGCCTTTCAAATCTTGGCCGCACGCAGGCCAATTTCACTCCGCTGCAAGATCAATATTTTGGTGCTGGATGTTCGGCGCTCAATGCCGTCCGCCTTGCCGCATTGCGCACAGATGGCAATCGCATGGAGCTTACCAATCTTGGCCCGGTGACATGCCCATTAGCCAATGCAATCTCAGGCTGGGCGCGCTTTGGCGTGGATCGCGCCGCGCGCCAGCTTCTTGGCAGTCCGCTAGTGCGAATCGAGACAATGGGCAGCTATTCCTGCCGCAAGGTGGCCGGAACGGGCCGTTTATCAGGCCATGCCAGTGCCAACGCGGTTGATATCAGCGGCTTTGTGCTCGCCGATGGCCGCCGGATCAGCGTGTTGCGCGATTGGGACAACCCATCGTTGCAGGTCCGCGCGTTTCTGGGCAGCGTGCGCGAGAGCGCCTGCAAACGTTTCGGCACGGTACTGACGCCCAATTATAACGCCGCGCACCGCGATCATCTTCATCTTGAGGTGAGCGAAGGCAGGCCGCTGTGCCGTTAGCGTCCATGGCAGATAGACGGGTGGCACGGCCATGAACAAGAATGTCGCTGGCGGTGGCGGGAAGATCATCCCGGGCAAGAGTTGCGCTTGCTCTCCCGACCGCGCCGTCCGCCGGTGCCGCTCTTGACAGAACCGCCAGACGGCACATTGTGATCCAGCGCGCCGATCGATGGGTTTAGTTGATCACGCTGGTAAAATACTTGCTGCGCAAGCAATCGCATGTATGGGCCAAGAAAGGTCAAGCCAGATCAAGGTTCCAACCGTGCCGCCATCGCGCCTATCCATTTCCTTGCGCCGCCATATCGCCAAGGGCCATTCCGCTTGGCAGTGTGTTTGGCCTGCTGCGCCCGGTGCACGGATTGCAAGATGGCGGATGCCTGCGGGTCTTGCACTCCGGGCTAGCTTTCTGCTGGCACCATTGCCAGTTTCGGCTCAGGCATCTCCTAATTCCCCCGCACTGGATGTGGACGCAAGCGCAGCTTCGCCAGCACCCCTTACCGCCGCGGGCGCGCGAACCGCCGAAAATGCCGTGCGTCAGGCTGGCGATGCTTTCGGCACAACGATTGGACGCGAAGAGATCGGACTCTATTCGCAAGAGGAGGTGCGAGGTTTTTCCCCCCGGGTTGCGGGCAATGTCCGGATCATGGGGCTGTATTTCGACCCGGTGGTTTTACCATCCGACCGCATTTCCGGCTCCACGGTCATCCGCGTTGGGCCGACCGTGTTCGGTTCACCGTTCCCCAGTCCGACCGGTGTGGTTGACATCAACTTGCGAATACCTGGCGACCGCACCGCCGGCAGCGTCCTCGTCAGCGCCAACAGCTGGGGCTCAAAAGTCGTGGAGGCTGATTTTGCCTTGCCGTTTTCGGATAGCTTTGCACTGGGAATCGGTGGCCAAGCAGCGCTCGAACATTTCGGCGATGCCACGCGCGACTACTATTTCGAGGGCGCTGCGATCGCCCGGTGGCAGCCGGTGCCCGGTTTGAAAGTGGTACCATTTGTCTCGATTGCCTATACCCCGTTTCACGAAGCGGCAACGATCTATGTCCCTACGGCCGACACGTTGCCACCCCCCCTGCCGCTCAATTTCTGGAACGGACCGCGCTGGCAGCGCACACGCGAGACCGAAGTCAATGCCGGGGTTGTCGTCGATGCCGATTTCGGGTCGGGCTGGGGATTAAAAGCCGGGCTGTTTCGCTCCTCGGTTGCGTACTTCGCAGATTTCACCAATCTGCTTGTGAACGTGGCTGCCGATCGGACAGCGCAGCAGCAGGTTATCGTTGATCCGCCGCTGCTATTTGCTTCGACCAGTGGCGAAGCGAGGCTAACCAAAACTTGGACTGATGGCTCGCGCAGCCACCGCATTCATCTGGCTGTGCGCGGCCGCAACGCGCAGCGCCGCTTTGGCGGCGCGGCGCTGGTCGATCTTGGACCGACCACGCTCGATACCGCGAGCAACGCGCCAGATCCGGCACCAGCGTTCACCGCGCAAGAGCGCGATCGCTTTCAGCAATGGACGCTCGGCGCTGGATACGAAGGCAAATGGGAGGGCATTGGCGAACTATCGTTTGGCCTCCAGCGCAGCGACTATCGCAAACGCATCGGTTTGCCGGGGGTCGCGCCCGTGGCAACCAGCGAGCGCCCATGGCTGTGGAACGCCAATGTGGCTATCGTGCTGACCGAGCGGCTGGCGGCTTATGGTGGCTATGTCACCGGACTGGAAGAATCAGGCGTCGCCCCCGAGAATGCCATAAATCGCAACGAAGCGTTACCGGCCATCCGCACAAGGCAGTTCGATGCCGGGCTGCGTTGGAATCCGGTGGGCGAAATGCGGCTTGTCGCCGGCATTTTCAGCATCTCGAAACCCTACTTCAATCTTGATCAGACCGGTCGCTTTCGGCAGCTCGGCGATGTCAACCATCGCGGCGTGGAAGCATCTTTGAGCGGACCTGTGACGGACGCGTTGACGCTCGTTGCCGGAACAGTTTTGCTCGATCCGGTGGTGACAGCCAATGTTGCGGGCGTTGGCAAGCGGCCGGTCGGCGCGGTTCGCCAGACTTTCACTGCCAGCGCCGATTGGCGGCCTGCGGCACTGCCCGGGGTGTCCTTTGATATCAATATTTACCGGGTCAGCAGCCAAACCGCCACGGTTTCAAACAGCGTGGCTATTCCGCCGCGAACTTTTGTTGACCTTGGCGGGCGCTACCGCTTCACTATCGAAGGCAAGGCGGTAGTGCTGCGCCTGCAGATTGAAAACGTGCTGAGTATCAAGGGCTTCGAACTCTATGGCGCTGGGGCTTATCGGCCCATTACAGGCAGGGCACTTCAAGCCTATTTGACAATCGACTTGTGACGCCGAATGGCGTTCTAAGAGACAAACATTTCCCGTCAGAACACTTGGGCAACCAGATGGGCCGCTATCGCCTGATCGAAAGAGACTGGATCTCAAGACCCACGCCTGCTCAGCTCGTCCGCTCGCTAAGCCGCAATACCATTCAGATCGGCGGCCTCGATGCTTAGGCGCACAGCTTCGGCAGCATGGCGCGCGCCGAGTTTACCCATCATCTTCATGCGGTGAATCTCGACCGTGCGCGGGCTGATCTCCAGATCGCGCGCGATCGC
>JBBRXQ010000291.1:0-4021 GCA_038238515.1 Sphingomonadales bacterium
ATGCCGACGACCGCCCGCTGGGCGAGAATTTCGCCGCCATGAGAGCGATCATGGAGCAACCACCCCGATCACCGCAGCATTGATGCCGGCGGCAAGGGGCATGGCCTGATGACCAAGCGACGGGTGTTTGTGCTCGGTAGCATCAATCTGGATATTCAGCTTGCCGTGGCCGCGCTGCCACTGCCCGGCGAGACGGTGCGCAGCCTCTCGACCCGGCGCGGCTTGGGCGGCAAAGGGGCAAATCAGGCCATCGCCGCATCGCGAGCTGGAGCGGATGCACTGCTGATCGGAGCTGTTGGCAATAGTACGGAAGTAATTGAACAAATTCAGAATATTGCGCCCCATCTTGACGTTAGCGGTGTCGCCCGCGTGCCTGACTGCGAGACGGGTTCGGCCTATATTTTCGTGGCCCAAGATGGCGAAAATCAGATCGTGATTGTTGAAGGTGCCAATGCGCTGATCGCTGATCCAGACATGAGCGCAGTGGCCGCTGGTGATATCTGCCTGGCGCAGCTCGAAATTCCCTTGCCGATCATCGCGCGGTTTTTTGAGGCGGCGCGGCAAGTTGGCGCGCGGACCGTGCTCAATGCTGCACCTGCGCTTAATGAAGCCCTCATACTGCTGGATCACGCAGATTTCCTGATCGTAAATGAGACCGAGCTTGCCCAATTTTCCGTCAATGCGAGCGGGGGTGATCGCTATGCCGAAGAGATCATCAGCATCGCAAGCGACCTGCGCAAGCGGGACGACCAGACTATCATCGTTACATTGGGGGCCTACGGCGTGGTGGTGGTTGGCGAGCAAGCCTTCCATGTGCCCGCCCGCGCGGTTCGTCCGATCGATACCACGGGTGCTGGCGATTGCTTCTGCGGGGTATTCTGCGCCGAACTTGCCAACGGACGCGACATTACCTCCGCGGTTCGCACGGCCAATTTGGCCGCGTCGCTGCAAGTAGAGCGCGCTGGGGCGGCAGAAGCGATGCCTTGGCGCGCTCAGATTGATGCGATTGCATAAAACGATGCGCTCACATTTTAAGGTGCAGTGAGCCATTTTTTTGACATGGATTACGTGCTGATGCGGACGTAGACATCCAATGAGCCAGCAGTGTCCGGCAGGTTTTGCCGTGAATGGAATGGGTTGGCGCAGATTGAGCAACTGGGGGCGGCTTTGACGAACGATACTGGCGGGCAATGATCGGACCTGCGCCAGCTGCCGGAGGGGGCACTCTGCCCGGCGCGCAGCTTATGCAAGGCGGTGGGCAACTTGGGCAAAGCGGGGGGCTGCGCGGCCTGCCAGCGGCAGGTCTGGTTGCCACGCTGACGCTTTCGGTGCTTTCGTATCAACTTAACGCGACCATGATCACGCCGGTGCTGCCGCAGATTGCGGCTGATCTGGGCGAGAGTCTCGACCGAGTGTCAGCCATTTCCTCGCTTTTCTTCCTGTCTGGCGGCATTTCGGGGATCGTTTTGGCGCGGTGGAGCGATTTCATCGGCCGCAAGCGCTGTTTATTAATTGTGCTTGGCATCCTGATCGTGGGCACAATCTTGTGCATCGCCGCGACCAATCTACCAGTCATGCTGCTGGGCCGGGCGATGCAGGGCATTTCGAGCGCGGCATTCCAGATCACGTATCTGTTGCTGCGCGAGATGCTGCACAAGGAGCTGTTCGGCCTCTCGCTCGGCATCATTACAGCGGTAAGCGGCGGCGCGGGCGGCATTGATGGCTATCTTGGCGGGCTTTTGGCCGGCCGCTTTGGCTATCGCTCGGTGTTTGTTGCGATTTTGGGGTTTGGATTGCTTGCCGCCCTGACAGCAGCGCTTTATCTGCCGCGCGATAATGCGGCGGACCAGAGCGGCCGGATGGATTGGGCGGGCGCTGCTGCGCTTTCTGCGATGCTGGTCTGCATCAGCTATTTTGTGACTGATGGTTCGGCCAGTGGCTGGGTTAGCGGCTCGGCTTTGGCTTGGCTTGGCGGCGCGGCATTGGCGCTCGCGATCTTTTGGCAGATCGAGCGGCGATTGGCGGTGCCGCTGGTGGCGATCCAATATCTGCGTTCAAGGCAGTTTTGGCCACTGATACTGGCAACCATGCTGACGCTGGCCAGTATATTCGCGGTGATCAATTTCACCGTGGTGCTGCTCAGCCAGAATGCAACGGCGGGCTTTGGACTGGATGGGGCGACTTCGGCGCTGCTTTTCTTATCACCCGCCGCCTTTATCGGCGTTTTAACCGCGCCGGTTGCCGGATGGCTGGCCGATCGCATCGGCTGGCTAATGGTGCTGCGCGTGGGGCTTGCCGCCAGCATCGCGCTGCTCATCGCCATTACGCTGCGATCACACGACCAAGTGTTTGTCATCATTGCGGTGGCGCTGTTGGGCCTGAGCTATAATGGCTTGGCGCTTACCACACTGAATGGCCTGGGCGTGTTGCTTTCGCCGCGGCAAGCGCCCGCTGCTCTGCCCGGCCTGAATGGCGCGGCATTTGGCCTTGGGGCCAATCTGGGCATCGCCATTGTCGCGCCATTTGCCGCCGCCGGAACCGCCACCGGTACCGCCACCGCGCTCACGATCTCTTGCGGCATCGCCATTGCTGCGTTTATCGCCAGCCTGTTTATCGCCAACCACGCCGGAGACACAGCTTGAAACCCGCAGGTGCACCCCGCCCCATTTATTTCGATTGCGACACCGGCATCGATGATGCGATGGCCCTTGCTTATCTGCTGGCCTCACCCGAAATCGATCTGGTCGGCGTCGGCACGGTCAGCGGCAATGTTAGCGCCTTGCAGGCCGCGCGCAATACGCTCGATCTGCTGCAACTGGCCGGGCGAAGCGATGTGCCGGTGGCGGTGGGCGCGCATGATTTTTTGGCGCAGCCGTTTGATGGCGGTGTGCCGTGGATTCACGGCAATAACGGCGTGGGCGATATCGAGCTTCCCTCTGCGCAGCGCGCGCCCGAGCAGGGCGATGCCGCCGATTTGCTGCGCGCGTTGGCGCATAAGCATGGCGGCGCATTGGCCATCGTTACGGTGGGGCCGACCACCAACATTGCGGCGGCGCTGGCGCGCGAGCCAGACCTTGCGCGGCTGATCACCGCAGTGACCACAATGGGCGGCGCGGCGCTTGTGCCCGGCAATATCAGCCCAGTTGCCGAAGCGAACATTGGCAACGATCCCGAGGCAGCGGCGGCCATGCTTGCGGCGGATTGGCCCTGCACGCTGGTACCGCTTGATGTGACGCTGGAGCATCAATTGTCGGAGAGTGATCGTCAGGCGCTGCTGGGTGCGCCGACTGCAATGGTCCGTGCGCTTGGCGCGATGCTCGATATCTATTTTGATTATTACGTGCCGCTGTATGGCACGCGCAGTTGCGCGCTGCATGATCCAATGGCGGCGGCCATTGCGGTGGGCAAAGTGCGCGCTTTACGGATGCCCGCGGTGGAAATCACGGTTGATACAACAAACGGCCCCGGACGCGGCCAAACGATCTGCGACTTGCGCGGCCAGCGGCTTGGGCCGGTTGATCAGCAGGGCGCGCGGCACCGCGTAGTGCTGGAGCTTGATCAGCCATTGGGCGCACATTTGGTTGATCGGCTGCTGCACTTTGATGCGCCGCTGGCGGTGCGATAACCATGCAAGGCGGGGCCGCGATACATCCATGCTGCTGAACCTTCATAGCCATTTGGAGGGCCGGGTGCGGCCAGGCACGGCGCTCGAGCTTGGCAGAAAACTGGGCTTGCCAGAGCCCGGCGGCGGCTGGGCTCGCGCCATGCAGTTGGAAGGACCATCCGATCTCACCTGTTATCTGGCCAAAGTTTCAGCAACGTATCCCTTTTTCGCAGACCGTGATTGCCTGACCCGTATTGCGCGCGAGGCGGTGGAGGATGCCGCCGCCGATGGCGAAGATTATCTTGAGCTGCGCTTTGGCCCGATGAGCCACGCGGGACATGGCATGGACGTGAACGCGGTGATCGCCGCAGTGTGCGAAGGCATGGCGCAAGGCAGCGCGGCAACGGGCATGGCGGC
>JBBRXQ010000292.1:0-4011 GCA_038238515.1 Sphingomonadales bacterium
AACACAACTTCGGCAGCGGCCACGGGTGTGGCGGCCAGCGCCAGTGCCAGCATCGAAGCACCAAGGCTAAGCGTGGTGGCGGAAGGAAGACGTCGCATGTTCGGTCCTTTGGGTGGGCAGGATATTGGGCAGCGCATCAGAATTCTGCGCGAATGGCGACAGATGCAGTCACCCGGCGATAATCATACAAGCTGAAGTTGCTGAAATTGCGCGTATAAGTTGCGCGGGGGCGCAGCGTGATCGCTTGATTGAGCGAGTATCGCAGGCCCACCGAGGCATCGACTTGGGTATCGCGCCGCCCGCCAAGGAACAGCGGGTCTGACCCCGTGTAGCCGCGATGCTCTGCGCCCAGCGAGCCATTGATGTTCAGGCCGGTGGACAGCGGCACATCCGCGCCGATGTTGCCCGTAACGAAACCGAAGCCAAGGTGGCGCGCCGTCTGATCGCGCGGTGCCTCACGCCCGCCGCCAATGCTGCCGAACACGGTGCGATCAGCATAGGTGACGGTTGCGGCAAAGCGGTCGGCATCGCGCAGGTTGTCGGTTAGGAAATTGAGATAGGTGTATTGCGCATTGATCGAGAGCGATCTCCCGCCAGAAAGCGCCTTGGTGTATTGCGCGATGGCACCATAGCTGGCGCGGAAGCCGCTGCCAGCAAGCCAGAATTTTTGAACTTGGCCCGAGAGCGAAAGCACATCGCGATTGGCGAGGCTATGCGAAATTCCGGCGGTTCCGGTGATCGCGCCCTGATCGAATGCGCTCGACCGAAAAGCGTCACGGTAAAACCCAAGCGCTGAGACATACACACGGGTTTGGCGGCTCAGCCCGGCATCGACCGAAATCCCGCCTTGTCCTTGCGCAAAGCCCTGCCCGATTTGCGTAGCGCCGCCTCCCAGCGCCGCTGGCCCCAGAAAGGCAAACACCGGCAGCGTGATCGAGGTCAGGTTTGTTGCCGAATTGATATTGCTATCATAGCCAGCCTCGGCATCGGCAAATCCGGTTACAGTGACACCGCCGCCGCCTATTGTTTTGTTGTAGCTGCGTACCAGCGTGTTGAAGCGTTGGCGCACTGGATCAGGGATCGTTGGATCGTTGACAACTGTATTAAACTCGGCGCGCGCCGTGTCGATATCTCCCGCCAAGGCATAGACGCGCGCGATTTCGGCGCGGGCTTGCGCATTGTTTGGCTGGACGGCCAACACGCGCTGCAACGCGACAATCGCGATCCCTTTGTGTCCAGAATCAGCCGCAGCAAGACCAAGCGCGTAATCAAAATCAGGATCGCCTGCGCGGGCTGGCTCCGCCGGAATCAGCGCGGCATAGGCCTCGGCCGGTTTGCCCTGCGCTTGCAGCGCGAGCGCTTGCCGCACAATGTCGTCGACTTCAGCGAACGCCGAAGGCGCGAGCAACATGATGCCGAAGAGTGACGATAAAACTAGAGTGCGCATTGGAATCCCCTGTTGCGCTATCTCACTGGCTCGTAAGGGATTCTACCAGCAGCCCCATTTGGGTGTATTGCACAAAAGATATCTTCTGATCATGTCGGCGGTGAATGACTGACAAAGCTGCTCTGTTCCTCGAATCACTCCGCAATGCTGATCAATCAGGCGAGGTGCTGTTGCCCTTCGCCGATGACGTCGAAGGCTTCGGCGCGGCGGTGCAATTCAGAACCGACGAATTAATCGACTTTATCACGCAAGCTGCGGCGAGCGGTTCAGGCACTGTCGCTGACGCTGCTTTGGGCGCGTTTGCCTCGGCTGCGGCAACCAGCAGCGGACAAATCGTCGATGCCGACGAGCAGTTCCAACGCTGGCTGGGCGAAGAAGAGCTGTCAGACCGCTTGCGCAGCGGCACGGGCGATGCTTCAAAACCGCAAATCCTTATTCTTGCCGGAATCCGTTCTAGCCGCCCGGTTGCCGTTGCCGCTGCGCAGGCAGCATGGACGCGCCACTGGCCGCTAGACGCCCGTATTCGCGCCCAATTAGACAGCGGCCGCGCGAGCCACGCGGTGCTAGCTTTCGCACCGCAAGACGACAATTGGCGGCGGGTTGCAGAGGCATTGGGACTGACCTCGTCTGAGATCCGCCTGATCGCTGCCTTGACTCGGTTTGGCGATTTGCGCTCGGCTTGCCAGCAAGTTGGCTGCGCTTACGAAACCGGGCGAAAGCTTGTCGCCTCAGCAATGCGGCGAACTGGCACCACCAAACAGACCGAATTGGTGGCACTGGCGCTCAAAACCGCTGGTGGCGCTATTGCTCCGCCAGTCTTGGCGAACGATGTTCTTGCCGACTTGTTCCTGTTGTCCAAACGCCAGGCTTTCCTCGCGCGCGCGGTTGCTTGGGGGGAGACGCGCGATGCCGCGGCAGATAAGGTTGGCACATCATCCTCACGCGCCAAATCCGATCTACGCACTGTATTCACGGCTTGCGGCGTGGCAACGGCCGTTGATCTTGCGCGAATCGTGCTGGAGGTTGATGCGCTCGCCGGGCTTGCTCAGGCGTGTGATGTTGATTTGTCCTTGGTTGGCGCGGGAGCAGATCCGCTGCGCTTGCTTAAGCGCGCTGATCGAGTGGGACGGATAGCCTTTGCTGATTTTGGCCCGATAAGCGGCATGCCCGTTCTGGTGACGCACACCACGACCGGGGGGCGCGCACAAAGTCCTGCGCTGATTAAATGTCTTCAAGCGGCAGGATGGCGCCCAATCTGCATCGAACGGCCGGGTTACGGCCTGACCGATATGCTAGCCGGCAATGCATGGGCAAATGCAGCAGCTGACGTGATCGAAGTGCTCGATACACTGGGTGTGGACCGGGTTGCAATTTTTGCACGAGGAGGCGCTCAAACGGCAATCGCCTGTGCTCAAGCGCTCGGCGAACGGGTATGCGCCGGGGTTTTGCAAGGCCCAGACCCGCCACCGCAACTTGATCGGTCGCACCAATCGATGCTCGGACGTTCAAAGCATTTGTTTTATGGCAATGAGACCATTCTGCACGCCTTCGCTGGGATGCTATCGCGGCGTACAAGCTCGGTAGCGATCGAACGAATGATGAGGTCGACTACAAAAGGTTGCGCTGCTGATGAGGCCGTGTTCACCGTCCCATCCGAACGCGACGCGCTGGTCCGCGGAGCGCGGCAATCCGCCTATGGTCTGGACGGCTTTGTCGCCGAGCAAGTGTTGCTCTCGCGCGGCGAGCCTCTGCCTGTGCTTGCCGTCTCCGAAAAGTGGAGCATCATCTGGGGCGGGCAAGACAAGCTCTATAACGCGGAGGACAGCCGCGAATATTGGCTGGATATTCTACCGGGTTGCCGCTTTGAAATTTTGGCAGATGGCGGGCGCTATATTCATATTTCCCACACAGCCGAAATGGTTGCCGCGCTCGGCAATGCAGAAGCATTGGCAGCGCAGGCAAGCCCAGACAGCATGGGATGCCCAAGCGACTGAAATGCGGCACCCTGAGCAGAACAGCGTGCCGCAAACAGCAGCTTTTCTATGATTTTCAATGCTATTGTGAATTAGCGGCCAGCAAAGTCCGGGCACGGCGACCAAACGGGGACGCGCACCATAATCTCTTCAAACAGGCTAGACGCCAGATGCCCGGCGAGCCACGCTTTGAGAGCAGGCAAAGGCTGAGCATCGAACCACACTCGGTCGACCGCCGCAAATTGCCGGATAAACGGCATGACCGCAGGCAAACTCCGCCAGCGCGAAAGATGGCGCATAAGACGCCGATTTCTGAACCTTTTCCATATAACCAGTCACGACACCAGTATACGCAAGATAGCGCCTAAAGTACAGTTAGATTGTAGAGAAAGCCTCTATGCTTCGCCGAGGTACGCTTCGCGTACCTTCGGGTCCTGGCGGAGTTTCTCGGCGGAGGCGGAGGTAACGATGGCGCCGCTCTCGAGGACGTAGCCGCGGGTGGCGATCTCCAGGGACACGTTCGCGTTCTGCTCCACGAGCAGTATGGTCGTGCCATGTGTGGTGATCTCTTTAATGATGTCGAATATGCGC
>JBBRXQ010000293.1:0-3996 GCA_038238515.1 Sphingomonadales bacterium
CAATCACATTGAGCAAGGTCGATTTGCCCGAGCCAGACTCGCCCATGATCGCCACCAGCTCGCCCGGCCGGACATCCAGCATGAGCCCCGAAAACAGCACGCGTCCACCCGGAACCGATTTGCGCAAAGCGCCGATATGCAGCCGGGCAGTCATCAATTTGGAACACGCGAAGGCAGAGGCATTGCGGATTGGTCGCCTTGAAGTGGAATGCACCTTCGTTCTATAACGCTATGGCGGCTGGCAACAGCCACCCTCTTGGCCCGAGGTAGTTTTGGCTCAACTGGCGCGCAGCCGGGTCATGGCCAACTCATACACCGATTGCATCGTATGCCCGCGCCAGCGCGAATATTCGCACTTTGTGAGGATCTCCCGCGGCGGAAATATCGCCAGATTGTTGCGGTAATCGGCGGGCATCAGCGCCAGCGCGGCGGCATTTGGCGTCGGATAACGGATTGTTTCCGCAATATCTGCCCCCGCCTGTGCGCTCAGCACAAAATCGATGAACCGGTGCGCCAGTGCCGGATCGGTCGCGCCCACAGGAATACAAAGGCTGTCGCTGGCCAAAATCCCGCCCTCGCGCGGCACCACAAAACCGATGTCTTTGTCCTCGCGCATCACTTGCGCGATGTCGCCATTATACTCGATCACCAGATCAACATCGCCTGCCAGCAACAGATCCTGCCCGTTATCATCATGAAATGCGGCGATATAGGGCTTCTGCTTGGTCAACATTGCCTCAATCCGCGCAATGGTGGCCGCATCGTCGGTGTTGGCGGGCAGACCCAAATACTTGGCGCCAATCTCAAACAGTTCGCTGGCTTCGGCCAAAAGCGCGATGCGCCCGCGATACCGATCGGAATCGATCACCCATTTCCAGCTGTCGGGAACCCCATCCACCTTCGATTTCCGGTAGCCGATGCCGGTGACAATCCAAGTATAGGGCACCGTCACCTTGCGTCCGGGATCGAATGGCGGATTTAGAAATTCCGCAGCAATGTTCTTGAGATTGGGGATCATGGCATGATCGAGCGGCATCAGCAGGCCCGCCTCGTGCATCCGCTCAACAAAGTCGTTCGAAGGGACGATCACATCATAGCCGGGATTGCCATTGCGTAATTTGGCAAACAATTCGTCATTGTTGGCAAACAGGCTCACCCCCACGCCAACGCCGCTCACCTTTTCAAATTCGGCCAGCGTGTGCGCGCCTATATAAGTATCCCAAGTATACAAGTTCAGCTTGCGCTTGGCCGCGCCGCTTGAACATCCGCCAAAGCTTAGCCCAATCCCGGCCAAGCCCGCCTCCGCCAGAAAATTTCGGCGCGATAGCTTCATGCCTTCAGCAACAAGTGATCCCGCTCCCACGAGGAAATCACTTCATCATAAGCCGCCAATTCCGCTTGCTTGATCCGGGCGAAAGCGCGGATAAAGCTTTCTCCCAAAATGCCGATCACTGGCTCGCACGCGATCATCTGTTTCAGCGCCGCATCGAGGCTGCGGGGCAAAGTGCGCTCCTGCGCATAGGCGTTGCTGGTGATCAGCGGCATCGGCTCGATCTTGCCGCGCAGGCCGAGCAGCCCGCAGGCCAGCGTCGCCGCGATGGCAATGTAGGGATTGGCATCAGCCCCCGGCAGCCGATTTTCGATCCGTGTCGCCCCGGTATTGCTTACCGGAATGCGCAGCCCGCACGAGCGATTGTCCATGCCCCACTGCACGTTGATGGGGGCCGAGTGCGCGGGGCGCATCCGCCGGAAGGAATTGACATTGGGCGCAAACAGCGGCGCAACTTCGGGCAGATACTTCTGCAATCCGCCAACAAAGTGGCGGAAATCATCGGTCAGCCCATCGTCGTTGCCAAACAGGTTCACCCCGTCTTTATCCTGCGCCGAGATATGCAGATGCATCGCGCTGCCGGGCTGGCTTTCCATCGGCTTGGCCATGAAGGTGGCATAAACCCCGTGCTTCAGCGCCACTTGCCGCACGATGCGCTTAAAAATGACCACCTGATCACACAGCGCCACCGGCTCACCGTGGTTAAAATTGATCTCTAGCTGCGCAGTGCCGCTTTCGTGGATCATCGTGTCGAGTTGAAGAGAGGCGATCTCGGAATTGTCGTAGATCTCCTCGATAATATCCTCATATTCGGTGACCGATTCAAGGCCATAGGGCTGTGGGCTGCTCTCTGCCCGGCCCGACCGCCCAACTGGCGGCACGATCGGCAGATCGGGATCAGCGTTGATCTCGGTAAGGTAGAATTCCAGCTCAGGCGCGACCACCATCGTCCAGCCGATATCGGCAAATTCATCCAGAACCCTCTGCAGCACATAGCGCGGCGCATTTTCAAACGGCGTACCATCGCGGTGCAGCGCATCGGCCACCACAAACGCGGTTGGCGTGCGAAACCCGGGCGCCACGCAGATCGAGCGCAAATCGGGCTTCAGCGTGACATCTGGATCGCGAAATTGGCTATCGTCTTCGTCGTTATCGGCATAGTCGCCAGTGATTGTCACCGAAAACACACTCGACGGCAGCCGCAGGCTCATCGAATCCGCCGATGCGACGAATTTGTCAGCAGGCCAAACTTTGCCGCGCACCACGCCGTTGATATCGGGCACAAGGCATTCCACCTCGCCAATGCCGTGGTTGCGAATCCATTCTTCAAAGTTTTCGGCCACGTGCCATTCTCCCGAATGCAAATATTAAAACCGGTCACGCAGCCCCAAAAACCCGAGCGCCGCAACCATTGTCGGCCAGCGCAATGCCGGCCCGCCGGGAAAAGTCGGTCCCGGCAATCCCCGCAACGCCGCAAATGCAGCGTTCTCACGCCCTGCTAGCATCTTGCCCACTGCTGCGCCCAAATAGGGGCCAAGCACAACCCCCACCCCGGAAAACCCGTTAAGCGACCACAGTCCGGGCTGAACTTCTTCGCAATGCGGCAGCCGATCTGGCGTGATCGCCAGAGTGCCGCCCCAAGCATAGTCGATCACCGTGCCCGCCAATTGCGGAAAAGTACGCTCGAAATGCGGCCTCACGAAACTGCCAATATCCGCCGGAAAGCACCAGCTATAACTTTCTCCTCCCCCGAATAACAGCCGGTGATCGGGCGTCATCCGGAAATAGCGGACCACAAAGCGCGAATCTGAAACCGAACGACCGCCGGCAATCAGCCGCTCGGCCCGCTCAGCATCCAGCGGCGCGGTCACAGCGATGAAATTGTTGATCGGCAGCACATGTGCGTCGATGCGTGGCAAAAGCCCGGTGCTATAGCCGCCCGTCGCCACCAGCACCGCGCCCGCCTCCACCGCGCCGCCCGGCGTCTCCACCCGCCAGCCAGCACCCTTTCGCCGGATCGCGGTACACGGCGATCCTGCATGAAGCGATGCGCCGGCTTCCTGAGCCGCACGCGCCATGCTCTGCGCCAGTTTGAGCGGATGCAAATGCCCACCGCGCGAATCCACGCTCCCGCCAAAATACGCCGGACTAGCGACGAGCGTGCGCATTTCCTCCGCGCCCACCCCGCGCAGCGCATCATAGCCATAGACGTCGCGCATGTGCGCCACATGCGCATGGCTGCCCGCCACAAACCGCGCCCGATGATCTGCATGGATATGCCCGCTGCGAAAATCACAATGGTCAGGATCAAGCGCGATAAGCCCATCCAGATGTTCGCGCGCCGCGAGTGCCACATCCCAGAGAGCGCGCGCCGCGTTCAACCCCAGCTTCCGTTCAAGCCAGAGTTGATCTTGGTTCCAGCCCATGTGAACTTGGCCGCCATTGCGCCCCGAAGCGCCCCAACCCAGCGGCCCCGCCTCCACCAGCCGAACCGACTTGCCCGAACGGGCCAATGCCAGCGCTGCACCTAGCCCGGCAAAGCCGCCGCCCACTACACAAACGTCGGCGGCAAGGCTGCCAGACAGCGGTATGGCTGCAGGCTCAGCGGGCGCAGTGGCCGCATAAAAGGATGGAGCATGACGGCAAAAAGCTTCACCGCCCGGACC
>JBBRXQ010000294.1:0-3987 GCA_038238515.1 Sphingomonadales bacterium
GCTGTTTATGCCGCTGCGCCGCGCGCTGACGGGGTTGGAGCATGGGCCGGATATGGCCGCGATGCTGCCGCTGATCGGGCGCGAGGAGAGCCTTAGGCGGCTGCGGAGCTGATTGGCTGGGCGCCAGAATGGGCGCTAGATGGGGCGGCCTTCTGATCCTTGGCCACTGCCAGACGATTGCGCCCTTCGCCCTTGGCCCGGTAAAGTTCCAGATCGGCGGCTTTGAGCATGGCGTCGAATGTCATCCCCGGCACAGTCCACGCCAGCCCAGCGCTTGCGGTTACGGGGCCATCGAGCCCCGGCACATCGCGCGCAATGCGCAGCGACAGCCGCGCACGCAGCCGTTCGGCCAGCTCCGCCGCGCGGTCGGTATAGACCAATAGCGCAAACTCTTCGCCGCCGATCCGCGCCGCGAACACGCCTTCATCTCGCAGCGCGGCGGCGGCGGCGATGATCACCATGTCGCCCGCGTCATGACCGAAGTGATCGTTGATCCGTTTGAAATGATCGATATCGATGATTGCGGCGGCGAGCGGCGGCTTCTCGCTGAACTGGCGCAGCAGGCTGCGGCGATTGGCCAGCCCGGTGAGCGAATCGGTGTGCGCCATCCGATCAAGCGCGCTGGCGCTGGCGCGCGCTTCGACATGCTGGCGTTTCATGCGCCTAAACCGGTCGGCAGCGCCAATCGTTGTCAGCAGCAATTCCAGCGCCACCGCCGCGAACAGCACATACAGAAACTGCGCGAACGGACGCCCCAGCACGAGATCATGATAAAGGCTGATGCCATAGGCGAGCATCACCAGCGATCCCGCCCCCAGCTGGAACAGCGCCGCGCGGCTGCCGCGCAGCGTGCAGCGGACCAGCACATAAACGAGCAACAGCAACATCGCGAACAGCAGGCCATTGCGCAGCGCCATGTAAAGTGGCGGGCAATCGGCCATCAGTTTGGCCGGGGTGATCAGCAGAACGAGTAGAAACGAGCCCCGCATGTACCTGCGCGCGCGCGGCCCGGCCACACCCGGTTCGAGCACCGCAGCCAAAAATGGGCCAATTACCGCCACCGAAAAATCGAACAGAAGATTGATCACCACCTGCCGCGCTGCGCTCTCGCGCCCCAGCCATTCGCCCAGCGGCAACGAAGAAAGCGTGATGGTGAGCGCGATCAAGGCAAGGATCCGCGCCAGTTGCCACAGCAGATATTGCTCGCGCAGGATCACGTAAAACGCCGCTGCATAGGCCGCAGTGAGCGCCAGAAAGCCCAAGAAGCAGCCTGTGAGCACCCCCGCCCAATCGAGCGGTGTGCCGCGTGCAAAGGACGATTGCGCCGCAGCAGGCGCGGCCATGCACAAGCCCAGCGCAATCATGCTGAGCGCAGCCACGCATCTCGCTCTTGCCGCGCGGGGTATTGCCTGAAATTGCCGTTTGGATCGCATGGCCGCGCAGCCTAACCAAGCAAGGCTTAGGATTGATTAACCCCCGCCTGCTGCAACCAGAGACTCAGGCCCGCCCAGTCTGGCCCACAAGATGCGCCGGATCGATTCCCTCGGCGCGCCAAGTGGCGGCCCAGCGGGCTGCGACGGGGGTGTCGAACAGGATTTCGCGGCGGCCTTCGGCGGCGAACCAGCCATGCTGGCGCATCTCGCCCTCAAGCTGGCCCGCGCCCCAGCCCGCATAGCCGAGCGCGACCAGCCATTGCGACGGCCCGCGCCCCTCAGCGATCGCACGCAGCACATCCATTGAAGCCGAGAGCGCACACATCGGCGTTACTTCGACCGAGCCAGCGCCGCCCCAATCAGCGGAATGCAGCACAAACCCGCGCGAGGTTTCAACAGGGCCGCCGTTCATGATCGGCACATCGGGGGCTGCGCCGGGATCGATGCCGATATCTTCGAGCAGGCCATGCAGCGTAACGCCTTCGCGCCGCTGGCCAATGCCGATGCCCAGCGCGCCATTTTCATCATGCACGCACATCGCGATCACCGCATGATCAAAGCGTTCGTCGCCCATGCCAGGCATCGCCAGCAGCAGACGGCCCGAGAGATACTGGGGCTTGAGAGAGGAGGCTGCAGTCATCATCACCACAATAGGCGGGTTAATGCGCGCGGGGAATAGGCTGACCGGGCGATAAGCTGGAAATTGTGGACCGCAAATTGCGTTTCTTAGGCAGCGACCTTCACGCGGCGGACTTCGGCGGCCTCGATCAGCCGCTTTTCAATCGCGCGCATCCGGCTCTCGGATTCGATCTTTTCGCCGAGCAGGTCGGTGACGTAAAAAGTATCGACAGCGCGCTCGCCGTACGTCGCGATATGCGCAGAATGGACAATCGCCCGCGCATCGAACAGCGCCCGCGCCAGGCTGCTGAGCAAGGCGGGCCGATCGCGCGCTCCAACCTCGATCACGGTGAACCGGTTCGAGGCCTTGTTGTCGAAAATCACGATGGGTTGCACTTCAAACGCATCGCCGCGCGGGCGCGACAGGGGCCGCGCTGCCAACTGCGGCAGCAGCTTGCCCCGATTGGCCAAGGCATCGCCAATCGCGGTTTTGAGCCGCGCGATCTGGCCCGCCTCATGAAGCGGGCGACCAAGGGGATCCTGCACGAGGAAGTTATCAACCGTGAGGCCATTGCGCGCAGTGTGGATGCGCGCATCGATGATATTGCCGCCCGCCAAATGGATGCCGCCTGCGATCCGGTAGAACAGCCCCGGATGATCCGCCGCCAGCACCGTGAGCAGCGTTGCGCCGCGCGCCGGATACCACACCGCCTCAATCGTCAGCGGCTCATCAATCGCGCGGTCCATCTGTTGAAGATTGAGCGCGATGATGTCTTCGGGCTCGGCAATCCAGTACGCATCTCCCAGCTGACGGCCCACTGTGCCGATCAGATTATCGCGCTCGCTGAGCAGCGCGGCCACGGCGGCTTTCTTGGCGGCGATGCGCTCGGTTCTGCCGTGCTGCTTGTGGCCCAGCCGCAGCATCTCCTCCGCCGACAGGAACAGATCGCTGAGCAGCTGGCGCTTCCACGAATTCCAGATGCCCGGGCCAACCGCGCGGATATCGACAACGGTCAGCACCAAAAGCAGCCTCAGCCGCTCCTGACTTTGCACCATAGCAGCAAAGTCGGCGATCGTCTTGTAATCAGCCAGATCGCGCTTGAACGCGGTGGCGCTCATCAACAAATGCCAGCGCACGAGCCATGCGGTTAGCTCGGTCTCGGCGGGGGACATGCCCAGCCGAGGGCACAGCTTCATCGCGATTTCAGCGCCGAGCACCGAATGATCGCCGCGCCGCCCTTTGGCGATATCGTGCAGCAACGTGGCGACATAGAGCACGCGGCGCGAGGCGATTTTGCTGATCACCTCGCTGGCGAGGGGATGCTGCTCAGTTTCCTCGCCCTTTTCGATCCGCGAGAGCAGCCCGATGGCGCGAATAGTGTGCTCATCCACCGTGTAGTGGTGATACATATCGAACTGCATCTGCGCGATGACACGGCCAAAATCAGGCACAAAACGCCCGAAAATGCCCGCTTCGCTCATCCAGCGCAGCACCATTTCGGGATTATGGCGGCTGGTCAGCAAATCGAGGAACAGTGCATTAGCGCGAGGGTCTTTGCGCACATCAGCATCGATCAGGGTGACGTCGCGGCGCGCCTGCCGCATCGCCTCGGGATGAATTTCCAAGCCAGCGCGGTCTGCCACCACAAACATCTCTAGCAAGCGCAGCGGGTCTTGCCGGAAGAAATCATCGCCCTGCGCGCTTATCTTGTCGGCTTTGACCGGGAACACCCCAATCTTGCGCTTGCGGCGCTGACGCAGCGAGGCGAAAAAGCCCAGCTTTTGAGCCGCAAACTGTTCATCAAGCTGCGCCAGAAACATGCCTGTTAGCGAGCCGACCTGCGTTGCCTGAAGAAAAAAGTAATGCATGAACCGCTCAACCGCGCTTTTGCCAGGGCGATCAGCGAAGTTCATCCGCATCGCTAATTCGCGCTGA
>JBBRXQ010000295.1:0-3958 GCA_038238515.1 Sphingomonadales bacterium
ACGCCCATCGGTGATCCGGTAAGCTGCATCCCGCTAGCCGCCGCGCGCGAAAGCCGAGTGCGCGATGATTGGACAATTGATTTCAGATCGGGCGGCAAACGCTGGTATCGGACTGTTCTGCCCTATCGCTGTAACAGCCTCAGTTTCGACCGCGCCTTTAGCTACCAAACCTCGCTCTCGGCGCTGTGCAGCACCGATATCATCACCGTATTCGCGCAAGGTGGTGGTGGAGGAGGCACGCGCGGCTCGTGCGGCCTCGGCCAGTTTCAGCCGGTCGAACTCGCGCAATAATTGTGTTTCCCCGTTCCGGGCTATGGGAGGCTGGCTGCTCGCCGCCAGCATTAAAATTGCGCGGTCGCTATGTTAGAAGTTACTGGGTCCCGATAGTAAGGGTGCCGTCCTGCCAATGACTGCCTGCACGTCGGTAGTCCGCAGGTAGCTGGGCTTTTGCTCAGCGATCTCTGCGCGAACCCGTCCCTTATTGCTCCGGGTCCAAATTCAGCCCGCGCCGCCCATGCTCTGCCGGATCGGCCGCCACCGAGGGCGCATCCGCATTGGGATCCATCGGCGGCTGAAGCATGCCCTCCCATTTGGTGATCACCGTCGTTGCCACCGCATTGCCCACCACGTTGGTGGCGGTGCGGCCCATGTCGAGGAATGTATCCACCCCTAGCAGCAGCGCGATGCCCTCCACCGGCAGGCCAAATTGCGTCAGCGTCGCGGCGATAACCACTAGGCTGGCGCGCGGCACCCCGGCGATACCCTTAGAGGTGACCATCAGCGTCAGCAGCATCGCGATCTGCTGCCCCGCGCTCAGGTGGATGCCATAAGCTTGCGCGATAAACAGCGTGGCAAAGCTCGTGTACATCATCGAGCCATCAAGGTTGAAGCTATAGCCCAGCGGCAGCACAAAGCCCGATATGCGGCGCGGCACGCCAAACCGGTCGAGCTGCTCAAACAGCTTGGGTAGCGCGGATTCAGAGCTCGCGGTTGAAAACGCGAGCAACAACGGCTCGCGGATATAGCGCGCCAACAGCAGCACGCGTTTGCCCAAAAATATCCCGCCCATGCCCAGCAGCAAGACCCACAGCAGCAGCAGCCCAAAGTAAAACTCGCCGACAAACACCCCGTACGTAACGATGATCCCTAAGCCGCGCGTCGCGATTACCGAGGCCAGCGCCCCAAACACCGCAAACGGCGCAAACCGCATCACATAATCGGTGATCCGCAGCATCAGCGTGGCCAGCGCATCGGCCCCGCGCAGCAGCGGCGCGCCCTCATCGCCAATCGCCGCCAGCGCCACCCCGGCAAACAGCGAGAAGATCAGGATCTGGAGGACATTGTTCTTGGCCATCGCATCCAGCGCGCTGACCGGGAAAACTTCGAGCACAAAGTGCCGCAGTGTGAAATCGCCCGTGGCCAGCGCGTCTACTGCTACCGGCGCCTCGAATTGCAGCCCCACCCCCGGCTGAAACAGATTGACGAGGAGCAACCCCAGCGTGATCGAAATCAGGCTCGCGGTGATAAACCACGCCAGCGCCCGCCCGCCGATCCGGCCCAGCGCGGCACTATCGCCCATGCTGGCGATGCCGGTCACCAAAGTCGCCAGAATTAGCGGCGCAATGATCATCTTGATCAGATGCAAAAATACATCGGGCAGTAGTTTGAGCGTATCGGCAATGCTCGCCAGCGTCGGGCTATCTGCAGGATAAGCGCGGTTCAGCGCATATCCTGTCAGAATGCCCGCGATCATCGCGATCACGATGTAAAGTGTTAGCCGCTTGCCCAAATCGCGATCCTCAGTTGTTCTCGCGCGAACCTAACGCCCCAAAGCTATTAAGCAACCGCCCGCTCCCCTTCCGCTCCCCCGCGAAGGCGGGGGGCCTCAGTCAGCCAAGCAGAATCAGTCAGCCACACTCGCACAAGACCCCCGCCTACGCGGGGGAGCAGCATGAACTTATAATGGGCGTTACCCACACTGGGCCCGGTGGAGCATTTTCTGATCCGCCAGCACCAGCGCCATCATCGCCTCCACCACCGGCACCCCGCGAATGCCCACGCAAGGATCATGGCGGCCCTTGGTCATCAGCTCGGTTGCCTCGCCGCCTCGCGTAACCGTTTCAACGGGGGTGAGGATCGAAGACGTC
This sequence comes from Sphingomonadales bacterium, assembly GCA_038238515.1. Lineage (GTDB taxonomy): Bacteria > Pseudomonadota > Alphaproteobacteria > Sphingomonadales > Sphingomonadaceae > Novosphingobium. The sequence goes on from JBBRXQ010000295.1 coordinate 2,148, forward strand.
GGCTTAAATGCGACCCGCACCACAATCGGCTGGCCGGTAGAAATTCCGCCCGCAATCCCGCCCGCGTGGTTGGCCAGAAATGTAGGCGATCCCGGTCCCGGCCGCATCGCATCGGCGTTGCTCTCGCCGCTGCCGCGCGCGGCAGCAAAGCCATCGCCGATTTCCACACCTTTTACCGCATTTATCCCCATCATTGCATGCGCCAGTTCGGCATCAAGCTTGGCATAGATCGGCGCGCCCCATCCAGCAGGCACGCCTTGCGCCGCACATTCCACCACCGCGCCCAGCGAAGATCCCGCCTTTCGCGCGGCATCGACCAGCACCTCCCAGCGTGCTGCCGCCTTGGCGTCTGGGCAGAAAAACGGATTGCGGCTGATCTCAGCTGCATCAAAATTGGCCATGTCGATCGTATCGCCGCCAATCTCGCTCACCCAGCCGGTGATCGCCACCTCGGGGATCACCAACCGTGCCACGCCCCCCGACGCTACCCGCGCCGCAGTCTCGCGCGCAGAAGAGCGCCCGCCGCCGCGATAATCGCGAAAGCCATATTTGGCGTCATAGGCATAGTCGGCATGGCCGGGGCGATAGGCCACGGCGACTTCCGAATAATCCTTCGAGCGCTGGTCGACGTTCTCGATCATCAATGAGATCGGCGTGCCGGTGGTGCGTTGGATTCCATCAGCGCCGGCAAACACGCCCGAAAGGATGCGCACCGCATCGGGCTCTTGCCGCTGCGTGGTAAAGCGCGATTGGCCCGGCCGCCGCGCATCGAGAAACGGCTGAAGATCAGCCTCGCTCAGCACAATCCCCGGCGGGCACCCATCAACCACCGCGCCCAGCGCAGGCCCATGGCTCTCGCCCCAAGTGGTGAAACGGAAAACATTTCCAAAACTATTGAGGCTCATGGGGCATTGCTTTGTCGCACCACAGCCAAAAAGTCCACAACCACCACCCTTTCAGTCAAGAGGAATACGAGCCAGCAACGCTAGCGGAAAAGCCCCTCCTCGTTAGAGGAAGGGGGCGGGGGGTGGTGCCTTCTCGCGCATCTTTCGGTACGATCACCGCATGACCACCACCCTCTACGGCATCCCCAACTGCGACACCGTCAAAAAAGCGCGCACCTGGCTTGACGCGCAAGCCATCGCCTACACCTTTCACGATTACAAAAAATCTGGCGCAGACCCGCTCAAGCTCAACGATTGGATCGTGCAGACCAGCCTCGACAAAGTGCTGAACCGCGCCGGAACTACTTTCCGAAAGCTGAGCGATGCGCAAAAGGCCGATCTCGATGCGGCCAAGGCGGTCGCTTTGATGAGCGAGCAGCCCTCGCTGATCAAGCGCCCGATTGCCGAATACCCCGGCGGGCTGCTGATCGGCTTCAAGCCAGAGGAGTGGATAGCCGCGCTGAGCAGCGATCCTGCAAATTAAACTCAGCCCGCGCCCTACCGAATCAAGCCAGCCGATGTTATCTATGTAGTCATGAGCAGCTTTATTCCGCATCAATTTGCCATCGCGGTCGATCCTGCCGACATCGATTTCATGGGCCATGTGAACAACGCGTCGTACCTGAAATGGGTGCAAGATGCGGTGGTCGATCATTGGCGCGCGCTTGCTCCGGCGGAAGCCGTCGCGGGCCATGTCTGGGTCGCGATGAAGCACGAGATCACTTATCGCCGCCCCACTTTCCTGGATGACGCGGTGATTGCGCATGTCTTGCTTGAAAAAGTGCACGGCGCGCGCGCGTTTTACGAAACAATCATCAAGCGCGGTGAAGTCGTTTTGGCTGAGGTTAAATCAAGCTGGTGCTGCCT
>JBBRXQ010000296.1:0-3956 GCA_038238515.1 Sphingomonadales bacterium
TCGCGCCGCGGACGAAGGATTGGTCAATCTTAATCTTGTCAAACGGCGCGCGCTTTAAATAGCCGAGCGAGGAATAGCCGGTGCCGAAATCATCAAGCGCAAGCCGCACGCCGATCCCTTTCAGCGCACGGAACATCGCCTCAGTACCCGTATCGTCGTTCAAGAATACGCTCTCGGTGATTTCAAGTTCGAGCCGATCTGGCTCAAGCCCGGCGTGGGCCAGCGCATTGGTGACCATGCTAGGCAAGGCGGAATTGGCAAATTGCAAGGGCGAGACATTGACTGCAACCCGCACATTGCCTGGCCACGCCGCAATATCGCGGCAGGCGGTGCGCAATGCCCATTCGCCAATCGCCACGATCAGCCCGGCGTCCTCGGCAATTGGCACAAATTTGCCCGGCGAAATGAAGCCATGCGTGTGATGATTCCAGCGCAGCAACGCCTCAAAGCCGGTGATTTTCTCTGTCGTGGTTTGCACCACGGGCTGATAATAAAGCTGAAGATCGCCTTGTGCGATCGCGTCGCGCAAATCTTCCTCTAGCTGGCGGCGCTCCTCGGCATCGCTGTGGAGATCGGCCGCATAGAAATGATAGCGCCCCCGCCCGCCGTCTTTGGCGGCATAGAGCGCGAGATCTGCATTGCGGATTAGGGCCTCGCTGGTCACGCCATCATCGGGCGCCACCGCGATCCCGATTGAAGCACCGATGATCACCCTGCTTTCATCGATGGAATATGGCTGCGTCAGCGAAGCGATGACTTGCCCTGCCAAAGCGCCGAGCTGGTCAGGCATGATCTTGGCGGGCAAAAGCACCTGAAATTCATCACCGCCCAATCGTCCAACCCGCCCCATGCTGCCGACTGCGCGCTCCAGCCGCTGCGCCACTTGCTTGAGCAATGCGTCGCCGGCGGGGTGGCCAAGCGTGTCGTTCACCTGCTTAAACCGATCAAGATCGATCAGGAAAACAGCGCAATCGCGGTTTTGCTCATTTGGCGCGTTAAGGATCTTCTCCAGAGTTTGCGACATATGGAAGCGGTTTGCGAGCCCAGTGAGCGAATCGAAAAGCGCCAACCGCGAGGCATGTTCCTGTGATCGGCGCTTTTCGGTCAGATCAGCGCCAGAGCCGCGAAAGCCCTGAAAATTATTAAACGTATCATACGTCGGCCGACCGGTTACCGACCATAAACGCTCTTCATCAAACGCGGCGGCGCGCATCGGCAGCTCGCTGAAGCTGGATCGCGCAGTGAAGTGAAAGGCCAGCGTGCGCTTGCCGTCATCGGCTTTGTCAACCAAGCTGAACAGCTCAGCAAACGGACGCCCAATAAGTTCTTCTAAGCTACATCCCAGCGTATCGGCGACGGTCCGCGAGATATAGGTCAGCAACGAGCGCCGGTCGGTTTCCCAAAACCAGCCTTGGCCTGTTTCTTCATAATCGCTGAGAATTTCCTGAGCGCGGGTGCGGACACGCGTCATATTCTCTTCTTTGATGAGCTCAAGAGCATCGACTTCACGCTGACGCAAAAAAGCGGCCATCGCAATCGCAGCGCCAATGCCCAGCGTGAAGAAGCCAGAGAAGGTGCCCATCACACAAGCGACGCCTGACCACATCGCTACTTGCGAGACCAACAGGCCCACAAGGCGCCCGGATTCGATCATCGTTGCCAACAGCGTAACGATGATCAGCAATCCGAAGCATGGCAACCAAGGTATTGCTCCGCTCGATGCCCAAAAGCCAATTGCGCCGCCATACAGAAACATCGGCAGGCCGATCACTGCGATGAGAAGCGCGAATTTCACGCCGTTTGCCGAATTATTGGATTTCTCCATTGCCGCAGCAACGCGCGAAAAAAGCACAATCAGCGTGGCTGCGAGCGCCACCAATGGCGGCGCCACCGGAGTAATCGCCCCATTGCCAATTGCAAGCCCAACCACGCCAAGCAGCATTGGCGCTGCCATTTGGTACCATTCGTTAGCGATCTGGCCGCGATACGAGCCCTTAACTGCGCCGGACGGCACAGGGGCCCCAGTAACGTTATCGGAAGAGTCGCGATCCGCACGGCGCTGAGTTCTCGCAAAATCGCGCGGAGCAGCGTGCGGAACAGGCTTTGGTTCTGCCTGCGCGGTGAGAAATTCTTCCATCACCTATCATTGGACTAGGTTCCTTTGAAAAATAGTTAAATCCGGTAAACTTAATTCGAGCCAGAAAAGCTGCGCTGTTGCTGCAATTGCGAAGGTGCTAGGGCTTCATTACACGGGTGCTGAAATTTGGGGGCAAAGTGAGTTCAACGGCGATTTTTTCGATGATCGGCGCTGGTGGTCGGCGCCTGCGTATTGGCCAGTGGCACACGCCAGAGGATGTGCCGCTAGATGCCGCTGCGCGTGAAGGCGCGCGGCCACTGGTGATTCTGGGCGGGATCGGCATGAACTGCGAAATGTTGGAGCCAATGGCCGCGCTTATGCCGGAAAGGCACGTCATCAGCTTTGACATGCCCGGCATTGGCGGGTCGCCCGATCCGATTTTTCCTTACACGATCGCGCAAATGGCGCTGACACTGGCCGCCATGCTCGATCAGCTCAAGATTGATACGGTCGATTTGCTGGGCATTAGCTGGGGCGGCGCGGTGGTTCAGCAGTTTGCTTTTCAGCACCGCGCGCGGACTGGCAAGCTGGTGCTGGCGTCAACCTCGGCTGGGGGCACGATGATACCCGGAAACGCCTCGTTGCTGAGCCATATGCTCGATCCGACAGAATATACGACGCAAAAGTCGCTGCGCCGCAACCTTGCCTCGCTTTATAACGGCGGCGGAAATGAGCAGGTCTCGCTCAACGCCGCCACCGCGCCTTCGCCTTATGGCTGGACATGCCAGTTGGCAGCCTTTGCCAGCTGGTCGAGCATGCCGTTTCTGCCGCTGATTGCGGTGCCGACACTCGTTTTGGCCGACGAGGAGGATCATCTGATCCCCGTGGCAAACGGGAAATTGCTGCACAATCTGATTCCCGGGTCGGTGATGGATGTTTCGCATGGCGGCGGACATTTGTTCATGCTGTCTGACCCGGAAGCGTTTACAAAGAAACTAACCGCGTTTCTGCAAGGTTGAAGGCAGCCGCCCTAAACGATTGACCTCTCTGGCAACCTCTGACTTAATCGTACGGTTAATAAGCACGGCGCTTTGCCCATCCAGCGATTCGACCGCGCGGCGAGAGGAACTGAGACTATGGCCACGTATGACCTGATACTTCGCGGCGGCACCATCGTTGATGGCACCGGCGCGCCGCGCTTCACCGGCGATGTTGCGGTGCGCGGCGGGCTGATTGCCGCTGTTGGCAAAGTGACCGGTACGGGGCTCCAAGAGATTGATGTAACGGGCAAAGTGGTGGCGCCCGGCTGGGTTGATATTCACACGCATTATGATGGCCAGGCGACGTGGGACCCGGAGATGGCGCCATCATCGTGGCACGGGGTGACGACCGTCGTCATGGGCAATTGCGGTGTGGGCTTTGCACCCGCTGCGCCCGAACGGCATGACTGGTTAATCGGCCTGATGGAAGGCGTGGAGGACATTCCCGGCACCGCCTTGGCCGAGGGGATGAAGTGGGAGTGGGAAAGCTTCCCCGAATATCTCGATGCGCTGGAAAAAATGCCGCGCACGGTCGATGTGGGCACGCATGTGCCGCACGGCGCGGTGCGCGCTTATGTGCTGGGCGAGCGCGAACAGCCGGGCGCGGTGCCCACCGATGCCGACATGGATGCGATGTCAAAGATCGTTGAAGACGGCCTGCGCGCGGGCGCATTGGGCTTTTCGACCAGCCGCACCGTGCTCCACCGCTCAATCGATGGCGAAGTGGTGCCCGGCACCACCGCCACCGCCGAAGAATTGATCCGCATCGGCCGCGCGATGGGCCGCGTCGGCCACGGTGTGTTTGAAATGGCATCGGACATGAAGCGCGAGTGGAACGA
>JBBRXQ010000297.1:0-3944 GCA_038238515.1 Sphingomonadales bacterium
CCCCGCCTCGGCAATGCGGCTGGCTTCTTCGTGCAGCGCCAGCGCGTTAAACCGCACCGCGCCCGCCATCGTTTGCCGGTGGGTAAAGCCGCTGTCCGCCGCCATCATCCGGTCGGCATGGCGCGCGGGCACTTCGATGAAATAGCCCAGCACGCCGTTGTGCCGAATTTTGAGCGCAGCCACGCCGGTTTCATCGCGGTACTTGGCCTCCAGCGCAGCAATGGCCCGGCGCGAATTGCCCGCCATTCGGCGCAATTCATCCAGCGCGGCGTCATATCCCTCCGCGATAAATCCGCCTCCCGCCCGCTCGGTCGGCGGCGCGGGCACCAGCGCGCGCGCAAAATGGTCGATCAATCCGCTATGCCCGCCCAGCGCGGGCATCAGCCCCTCCGCCAGCGCAGGCCGATCACCGCGCGCGCGCAGCAGTCCCTGCAATCGCCGCGCTTCGCTAAGGCCATCGCGCAGCTGGCCCAGATCGCGCGGAGAACCGCGCCCCGCCACCACCCGCCCCAGCGCACGGCCCACATCAGGCGCAGCGCGCAAGACCCCGCGCAGATCGCCGCGCAGCAGCGGGTCATCATGCAGCCAGCTCACCAGTTCAAGCCGCGCGCGGATCGCGCCCAGCCCATTGAGCGGCGCCGACAAATCCTCCGCCAGCAACCGCGCGCCCGCGCTGGTAACGCAGCGATCCACCGCCTCGATCAGGCTGCCCTTGCGCCCGCCGGCGCTGCTCACCTGTATTTCCAGGCTGGCGCGGGTCGCCTCATCCATCGCCATATGCGCGCCGCTTTCGCGCACCACGGGGGGCAGCAGGAACGGCAGCTTGCCGCGCCCCGCATGATCCAGATAATCGATCAGCCCGCCCGCCGCGCTCAGCATCGCGCGGCTGAATGTGCCAAAGCCATCCAGCGTGGCCACGCCGTGCAATTCGCGCAGCCGCGCCTCGCCCCGCGCCGAATCAAACGTGCGCGCCGGGCGCGGCACCGCGTCAAACACCGCATCTGCAAAGTCCTCAGGCGCAACCAGCTCGCTCGGGCCCAGCCGCGCCAATGCCGCGCCCAGACCATCGGCGGCGCATTCCTCCAGCTCCATCCGCCCGGTGGAAATGTCGCAAGCCGCAATGCCCACCGTGCCGCGCAAATCGCACACCGCCGCCAGCACATTGGCGCGGCGCGGCTCAAGCAAGGCGTCCTCGGTCAGCGTTCCGGCGGTTACAAAGCGCACGATCTCGCGCGCCACCAATGTTTTTGATCCGCCACGCTTTTTGGCCTCTGCCGGGCTTTCGGTCTGTTCAGCGATGGCCACCTGGCATCCGGCGCGGATCAGCCGCGCGAGATAGGCATCGGCGGCATGCACCGGCACCCCGCACATCGGGATCGGCGCGCCATCATGCTCGCCCCGGCTGGTCAGCGCGATATCGAGCACGCCCGCCGCGATTTTCGCATCTTCAAAAAACAGCTCGAAGAAATCGCCCATGCGATAAAACAGCAAGCTCCCGCCTGCTTGCTGCTTCAGCGCAAGATATTGCGCCATCATCGGAGTTGGGGCATGGGGGCTCACAGTGCCTGTGGCTAGCCCAGTCGCGCGCGTTTCTCAAACCATCCATGCCAGAATTCGACCCATGCCTGATTTCAAAGGTGGCGATTGGTCGATAAGGCAGTGAACAGGGGCTAATGCTGGTCCGCGATAGAGCTTGGTCGTTCGGCAAAAATGCCGCGCCGGATACTGCGGGGTTTCTGCCTTGGCTTAGTGCGCCCGCGATTGCGCTCGCGGTGCTTCTGATTTGCCTGCCCTTTGCGCTGGTGGAAGTGCCGCCGTTGATCGATATTCCAGGGCATATGGGCGCTGCCGCGATCGAGGCTGCTGGCCCCGGTAATCCGCTTGAAAAATACTTTTCGTGGAAATGGGTGTTCACGCTCAACATCGGCGGCGGCGTGCTGATGAAGATACTCGGCGCGCAGTTTGGTATTCTGGCGGCGGGCTGGTGGAGCACGGTCTTGGCTACCGGCTTGTTTGCCGGCGGCTGCCTCGCCACCATCCGTATGCTCAATCCCAAGGGCGGCCACGGCGCGGCGTGGGCATTGATGTTTGTGTTCAGCTTTCCGCTGCTCACCGGCTTCCTCAATTATATCCTCGCCACCGGGCTGGCGCTTAGCGCCTTTGCAGCAGCGGTCTGGCTTGAAGATCAACCTAAGAAGCGCGCTGCACTGCTCATCGCGGCGCAGCCGGTGGCGATGCTGTGCCACGCGATCGGCGGAATGCTGCTCGCGCTGATGATCGGTGCCAACGCGCTGGGGCGCGAAATTGATAGCTGTCCCCCCGGTTGGTGGCGTCCGTCGGCATGGCGTGCCTTGCGCGATGATCAAGACTGGCGCGCTATTGCCAAACGGCTGCTGATCCTGTGCTGGCCGCTGATTGCCACGATCATAACGATGCTATTGTGGAAGCTGCTCTCGCCCGATCCGGCGCGCAGTTTCAATTGGTGGCGCTGGAATCAAAAAGCTTGGTATTTCGTGCTCACTTTGCGCGATCAATCGCTGCTGATTGATGCGGTAACCACGCTATCGTGTCTTGTGCTGATCCTGTTTGGCTGGGCTTTTGGCGCGCGGTGGAAATGGGCGCTGGGCCTGCCCGGCTTGCTCGTGTTCGCGCTGTTCGTCGCGATCCCCAGCGACATCAACGGCAGCGCTTTTGTCGATGTCCGGTTGCTGCCCGTCGCCGCCATGCTCGCGCTGGGCCTGCAAGATTGGAGCCATGCCCCGGAAAAGCGCGCCCGCATGGTCGCCTATGCCGGGATGGCGCTGCTCGGGCTGCGGCTGGCAATCACCGCGGGCAGCTTCGCCACGTATGCGCAGGATTATAAAAGCCAGCTGGCCGCGCTCCATCATGTTGAGCCAGGCAGCCGCGTGCTCGCCTTTGTCGAACATTCGTGCCTCGAAGAATCTTGGCGAAACACCCGCCGCGATCATCTGGCCAGCCTCGCCAGCCTCTATCGGCAGGCTTGGGTAAACGACAATTGGGCGGTCCCCGGCCTCCACATGGTGGTCCCGCGCTTTCGCCCGGGGCGCAATTTCACTGCCGATCCGTCTGAATTTGTCTGGTCTCGCGGCTGTCAGGGTGGGCGCTTGCGCAGCGTTGATAATGCGCTCAAATTCGCGCCGATTGAGCGGGTTGATTATGTCTGGCTGATCGACACAGGCCTGCCGCGCAATCCCGATTCCCGGCTTCAACTCGTATGGCAGCAAGATCGCAGCCTGCTTTTTGCAGTCAGGCACTTGGGTTTTTCTACTTGGAAGCCTAGGGATTTCTGAACCAGGTTTCGTCCAAAGCGCTAAAGCAAAATGCCCAAAGGGAATATCGCATGACTGAGGAAAGCAGCGTCCGCTTCACCGAGCGAGAGGCGCTATTTTATCACAACACGATCCGCCCCGGCAAAATAGAAATCATCGCCTCAAAGCCAATGGCAACGCAGCGCGATCTTAGTCTGGCCTATTCCCCCGGAGTCGCCGCGCCCGTGCGCGCCATCGCCGAAGATCCGGCGGCGGCGTATGATTATACCGCCAAGGGCAATCTGGTCGCGGTGATCTCGAATGGCACCGCGATTCTTGGCCTCGGCAATCTCGGCGCGCTGGCGTCTAAGCCAGTGATGGAAGGCAAAGCGGTGCTGTTCAAACGCTTCGCCGACGTCGATTCGATCGATATCGAGCTCGATACCGAAGATCCGCAGGCGTTTATCGATGCGGTCGCGCTGATGGAGCCCAGCTTTGGCGGTATCAATCTGGAAGATATAAAAGCGCCCGAATGCTTCATTATCGAGCAGGCGCTGCGCGATAAGCTCAAGATTCCGATCATGCACGATGATCAGCATGGCACCGCGATCATCTCGGCGGCGGGCTTGCTCAACGCGTGTTTCCTTACTGGGCGCGATCTGGGCAGCGTCAAAG
>JBBRXQ010000298.1:0-3933 GCA_038238515.1 Sphingomonadales bacterium
ACCAAACATCGCGCCAAGCCCCTTCAATCCGCCCATCTTGCGGATTTGCTTCATCGCTTTGGCCATTTCCATGTGCATTTTGAGGAGCTTGTTCACATCCTGAACTTGCATGCCGGCGCCTTTGGCCACGCGGATCTTCCGCTTGGCATTGAGCAATTCGGGACGGCTGCGCTCTTGCGGGGTCATCGAACCGATGATCGCATCCATATGGAGCAGCACTTTATCGTCCATGCCTGAATTGGCCATCGCCGCCTTGGCTTTTTTCATGCCGGGGATCATGCCCGCCAGCATGCCCAGCCCGCCCATGCGCTGCATCTGCTGCAATTGGGTGCGCAGATCATTCATGTCGAACTGGCCCTTGGCCATGCGCGCGGCCATCCGGTCAGCGTCTTCGGCCTGGATGCTGGCGGCGGCTTTCTCGACCATCGAAACGATGTCGCCCATGCCCAAGATGCGGCCCGCAACGCGCTCTGGATGAAACGCTTCGATCGCATCGAGCTTTTCGCCGGTGGCGGCAAATTTGATCGGTTTGCCGGTTACGGCGCGCATCGACAGCGCCGCGCCGCCGCGCGCATCGCCATCCATCCGGGTGAGCACCACGCCCGTCAGTTCAACCTCGCCCGCGAAATTCTGTGCAACGTTGACCGCGTCCTGCCCCGTCAGCGCATCGACCACGAGCAGCGTTTCGCGCGGGGCCGAGACGGCAGACACCGCCTTCATCTCGTCCATCAGCGCCTGATCGACATGGAGCCGGCCCGCGGTATCGAGCAGCAAGACATCGACCGCTTGGAGCTTGGCCGCATGAAGCGCGCGGGTCGCGATTTCGACTGGTGTTTGACCCGGCACGATCGGCAGCGTGGCGACCCCGGCCTGCTCACCCAGCACCTTCAATTGTTCTTGAGCGGCGGGCCGATTGACGTCGAGCGACGCCATCAGCACCTTTTTGCCGCGCGTTTCGCGCAGCAACTTGGCAATTTTGGCGGTGGTGGTGGTCTTGCCCGAACCCTGCAGACCGACCATCATGATCACGACCGGCGGGGCGGCATTGAGATCAAGGTCTGCGGTTTGCGAGCCGAGCATCTCGACAAGCCCATCGTGGACGATCTTGACCACTTGCTGGCCCGGCGTGACCGAGCGCAGAACTTGCTGGCCGATGGCGGCTTCGGTGACCGAATCAACAAAGCGGCGGACGACGGGCAGCGCTACATCGGCTTCGAGCAGCGCGATCCGCACTTCGCGCATCGCCGCCTGCACGTCTTCTTCGCGTAGCGCGCCGCGTCCGCGCAAACGGTCGAAGACGCCGCCAAGCCGGTCTGACAGACTATCGAACACGAACCCGCTCCTTACCTGCCAAACGGCGTGGCCAACGATGGCACGCACCACAACACGAAAAACGCCGGTGGGCGAAACCTCGCCGACCAGCGCCGGGTGTCCAAGACGGAAACCCATGACGAAACATACGAATCATCGGGGTACCCCGAAACGCGCTTAGAGCGACTAGGCGCGCGCGCTAAAAATAGCAAGGTTTGGCACAAGCAACGCGCCGATGCCGAGAGCAGCACCATAACAAAGCCTCCTTAACCAAAATTTCAGCACATTTGCTTAGAATCTGCCCAAGGTTTCAAGAAGGAAAAGGCAAGTTCGCATGCCACAGCAGCACCGCGCGCCAACCAGCACCGCGAACCGCGAACCGCACCGGCAGCGGGCAGAGCGCGATATCATCGCGCTTGGCATCGTGGTGGCCGCTATCCTTATGTTCGTGGGAACCGGTTCAACCGTGCTCACCACCATAGCGCGCAGCTATCTTTTTGGCGAGGCCGGCACCGACAGATTGCTGAGCAACGCGCTCGTCCTCAACATTGCTTTGGTGATTTTTGGCTGGCGCCGTTATGCCGAACTTACCCGCGAAATTGCCGAGCGCCGCCACGCTGAGATCGCCTCGCAGCGGCTCGCCGAAACCGACGCGCTGACCGGATGCCTTAATCGCCGCAGCCTCGATCCCGCGCTCGATACGCTGATTGAAACCGCACAAAAGAGCGGCCGTGTGGCTGTTTTGCTGATGATCGATCTTGACGGCTTCAAGCGCTCAAACGACGCACATGGCCACCAGATCGGCGACATTGTGCTATGCCAAACGACAGACCGGATCCGTGCGATCATGCCCGATGATGCGCTGATTGCCCGGCTTGGCGGCGATGAGTTCATCTGCGCGATGATCCTTGATGCCCCGGCGCGGAGTGCTGCTGAAACCATTTTGTTACGTCTTAACTTGGCCATTGCTGCGCCGATCGAGAGCGCCGATAGCATGATCATTGTCACCGCTTCGATCGGGGTTTCCTCAAGCGAGCAAGCCAGCGTCGTGCCCATATTCAGGCTGGCTCAAGATCTGTTGCACCGCGCAGATCTGGCCATGTACGAAGCAAAAAAGAATGGGCGGAACCGCTTCTGCTGGTTCGAGGACGCGATGGAACAAAAGCTGCGCCTGCGCCGCCAATTTGAGACAGATATGCGCGATGGCATTATGCGCGGTGAATTCGTGCCCTATTATGAAAAGCAAATCGACCTCGAAACCGGCGAGGTCATCGGCTTTGAGATGCTAGCGCGCTGGCATTCGCCGCGCTTTGGTCTGATCAATCCGGAGCAGTTTATTTCTGTTGCCGAGGAAATCGGGCTGATCGCCCAGCTATCTGAATCACTGATCGCACAGGCTTTGGCCGATGCGGGGGATTGGAATCCCAAACTTTCCCTATCGGTCAATATCTCTCCGATCCAGCTGCGCGACCCCTTGTTTGCGCAAAGGATTCTGAAACTTCTGGTGCAAGCCAATTTCCCGCCCAGCCGCTTGGAGATCGAGATCACTGAGAGCTGCCTGCATGAAAACATTGAAATAGTCCGCTCGCTCATCGCCAGCCTGCAAAACCAGGGTGTGCGCGTCTGCCTCGATGATTTTGGCACAGGATACGCAAGCCTGGCGCAGCTGCGCGCATTGCCATTCGATCGCATCAAGATCGACCGCAGCTTTGTATCCACACTCATTTCAAACAGCGAAAGCCCCGCCATTGTTGAGGCGATCTCTTCGCTTGCGCGCAGCATGGATATGCCGATCACAGCTGAAGGGATTGAAAGCCCAGAAGTGCTTGCCCAGCTGCGCAAATTTGGCAAGTTCAACGGACAAGGCTATCTCTACGGCCAGCCGCGCAGTGCTGACGATACCCGGCGCGAGCTTAGCATGCAGCAATTGGACGAGAACGACGCCCCAGCACATCAAACTCAAAACCTGAAATCAGCAACCACCTAAATTCGGCGCACTGTCCAGCAATCGCGCGGGGCATTGCGATCACGGACGATGCCGCCTAAATCGCGTCAATGCGCATACCATTCCGCAAGATGCATGGCCTTGGCAACGATTTTGTCGTGATCGACGCCCGCGCCGCGCCGGTCGCGATGAACCCGGCGCGCGCCGCCGCTTTGGCAGATCGCCGCACCGGCATTGGCTGTGACCAGTTGATCGTGCTCGAACCCTCTGCGCGCGCCGATGTCCGGATGCGCATTTTCAATCACGATGGCGGCGAGGTTGAGGCCTGCGGCAATGCAACCCGCGCGGTTGGCATGATGCTGGGCGGAACGCATAGCATCGAAACGCTGGGCGGCATGCTTCGCGCCGTGGTCGCGGATGATCATGTTACCGTCGACATGGGGGGGCCGCGCTTTGGCTGGGAGGATATTCCGCTGGCCTATGCGATGGACACGTTCGCCCTGCCTGTCGGCTGGGAGGAATTGGAAGCGCCATTTGCTGTGAATGTGGGCAATCCGCATGTGGTGTTTTTCGTGCCCGATGCAGGCGCGGTCGATCTTGCCCGGTTGGGGCCGCTGATTGAGAACGATCCGCTGTTCCCTGCCCGCATCAATGTGAACGTCGCCAGCGTGGTTGGC
>JBBRXQ010000299.1:0-3931 GCA_038238515.1 Sphingomonadales bacterium
GTGTTGGGATGAACGCACATTTCGCGCGCGGCATCCAGGTTGTTATCGCGGTAATTCGCGCCGGGCAGGAACAGGATGCTGCGCCCTTCGTCTTCGAGCAGCAGATCATAAGCAAGCTCTGCCGCGCTAATCCCGCGCCGCTTTGCCTCGCGGTCGATGCGGGTTTCTGGCGCTGGATCGTAGATAGGCGGATTGCCCATCGCATAAGATGCGGTCGACGCCTCCACGATCTGCAAGAAAAACGGATTGGTGTCGGTGGGGCTTTCGGAAAGCAGCCGCGCGCGCAATTCGGGATTGCGCATCGCCGCAACCTTTTCGGCCAGCGGCAGATCGGCCAGCGGGCGGAAGCTGGGGTTCAATGAAAAGGGATGGAACGACAGGTCGAGCCCAAACAACAGGCCAACCGGGCGCGGATAGACTTGGCCCGTGATCGTCACCCCGGCGGCATTGGCGGCCTCAAGCTGGCGCAGATAGTCGCGCCAGCCTTCGGGATCGCCAGTCGCCATCTGCAGCAGCGTAAACGACAATGGCCGGCCCGCCGCCTCAGCCACCCGGCGCATCAGGCCGAATTCATCCGTAGCATCGCCAAATATGTCGGCGATCAACTGATATACCCCCGCGCCCGCATCGCGCAGCCCGCCCGCCAGCGCGAGCAGTTCATCCTCGGGCGAATTAAGGCTTGGGGCCAGTTCTCCGGCGCGTGTGCGGTGGAGGATATTGCGCGATGTCGTCACGCCCAGCGCGCCTGCGTGGATCGCCTCTGTGGTAAGGCGGCGCATTTCTGCCAGATCAGCATCGGTCGGTGCCTCGCGGCGCGCCCCGCGCTCGCCCATCACATAAACCCTCAGCGCCGAATGCGGCAGCTGCGCCGCAATATCGATATCAAGCTCACGCGCGGATAGCGCATCAAGATACTCGGGAAATGTCTCCCAATTCCACGGCAGACCAGCGGTCATCACCACCTCGGGGATATCCTCCACCCCCTCCATCAGCTTAACGAGCAGATCATGCTGATGCGGGCGGCACGGCGCAAAGCCGACCCCGCAATTGCCCATCACCACCGAAGTAACGCCGTGATCAGAAGAAGGCGCCATGCGGTGTTCCCACATCGCCTGCCCATCATAGTGCGTGTGGATGTCGACAAAACCGGGGGTCACGATATGGCCAGCAGCGTCAATTTCGGTCGCCCCGCTGCCCAAATCAGCGCCGATCGCGGCAATCACATCGCCGTTGATCGCGATGTCGCCGATCACGCCCGGATTGCCCAAGCCATCGTGGATCTCGCCGCCACGGATCACCAGATCATAATGCGCCATCTCTCACCCTTTCGATTTTTGCCTCAATAGCATAACCGGGATGATGGAGACACCTGACAAGGATGATGGGGGCTACCGCGTTATCGCAGCGTGGCATCACTCGTCGATCTTGCGGCGGAACGTTTCGGGCAGAAACAGCATACCAAACACAAACGTTGCGGCGGCGACAGTGACCGGATACCAGAACCCGAAGTAAATATTGCCATTGGCAGCAACCATTGCAAAGCCAATTGCCGGAAGCAGCCCGCCAAGCCAGCCATTGCCGATGTGATACGGCAGCGACATCGAGGAATAGCGGATGCGGCTGGGAAACAGCTCCACTAGCATCGCGGCGATCGGGCCATAAACCATCGTCACAAGCAGCACGAGGTAGAACAGCAGCGCAATCACCAAAGGCTTGTTGATGCGCGCCGGATCGGCCTTGGCCGGATAGCCCACGGTGGCAAGCTCGCTCATAACTTCGGCATTGAAGGCGGTGATCGCCGCTTTGCGCGCATCGCCGCTCAGCTTTGCGGGATCGGGAGCGGTGAGAGACTTGCTGCCGATAGAGATCGACGCAAGCGTGCCCGGTGCAGCAGGAATATTGACATAATTCACCGCCGCTTTGGCCAAAGCATTTTTGATGATGTCGCAACTGGTGGTGTCAAACTTATTTCCGCCCACCGGATCGAACTGCGATGAGCATTCGGCGGAATTTGCCAAGACGCTGACCGGGGCATTGGCCTGCGCATGCGCCAGTGCCGGATTTGCGGCGTCGGTTAGCGCGTGGAACACCGGAAAGAGCGTAAGCGCCGCCAGCGCGCAGCCGGTCATAATGATCGGCTTGCGCCCGATTTTGTCGGACAAAGCGCCAAAAATCAAAAAGAATGGAGTGGCGAGAAGCAGCGCAGTGATGATCAGCGCATTGGCCGTCAGCCCTTCAACCTTCAACATTTTTTCGAGGAAATACAGCGCGTAAAGTTGGCCTGTGTACCACACCACGGCTTGCCCGGCGATTGCGCCAAAGAATGCGATCAGCACCACTTTGATATTGACCCATTTGCCAAACGCATCACTCAGCGGGGCCTTGGAACCAGTGCCTTCGTCCTTCATTTTCTGAAACACCGGCGATTCATGCAGCTTTAGCCGCAGCCAGAGGCCGAGCGCGAGGAACAGGCCAGAAATGAGGTAAGGAATGCGCCATCCCCATTCCTTGAATGCCTCTTCGCCCACGCCAGTATCGGGCGAGCGCACGATGATGACGATCAGCAGCGCCATGGCGAGCCCTGCGGTGGCGGTGATCTGAATCCAGCTGGTGTAAAACCCGCGCTTACCTTCGGGCGCATGCTCAGCAACATACGTCGCTGCACCGCCATATTCCCCGCCCAGCGCAAGCCCTTGAAACATCCGCAGCACCACCAGCATGATCGGCGCGGCCACGCCCGCTGTCTGATACGTGGGCAGGCAGCCAACGAGGAATGTTGAAAAGCCCATTACCAGCAGCGTTATTATAAAGGTATAGCGCCGCCCAAACAGATCGCCGATCCGGCCAAACACCAGCGCGCCAAATGGCCGAACGATGAAGCCCGCCGCAAAAATAAGTAGCGCCATGATGAACGAGGTCGTGGGGTTCAGCCCGGTCAGAAACTGGGCGGCGATGATCGTGGTCAGCAGGCCGTAAAGATAAAAATCATACCACTCAAATACCGTCCCCAGCGACGAGGCGCCGATGGTCATCAGTTCGCTTTGCGGCTTCCGATTGTGGTCGGAGGGGCCGGTGTTGGAATTTGCGATGGCTTGCTCTCCGTGTTCTATCCTTAAGAGCTTTGTTCGGCGGCAAATACAAGGCGCTCTGGCAAGTGGTGGTGATAGATTATCGAGCGGCGAAGGCCTCATTGTTAAGCTGCAAAGTCAATTGATCGCGCACGCTCGCCTCCATGAAACCAGCCGCAACGCTGGTTCGATCCAGCGCAGCAAGCGCGGCCGCATCTAATCCCAGTACTTCGCGCAGAATGCTTCGCTCGCCGCTCAAGAGCGATCCCGTTTGCCGTGGATTATCATCGCCAAGCACAAGCGGCACGCCGCTTTCGTGAAAGCGCCGCGCTGGATGCTCATGAATGCTGCCAATGCCGCCGGTATACCAATTGGAAGTGGGGCAAACTTCTACAACAATGCCGCGCGCGGCAATCTCGCGCATCACCGCCGGATCATCGGCAATATGCGTGCCGTGGCCGATCCGCGTCACGCCCAGCCGGTTCACCGCATCGATGGCGGCAGACGCTGGGCCAGCCTCTGCCGCATGGCATGTCAGGCCAAGCCCGGCTGCCTTTGCGATGCCAAAGGCCGGCATCATGATCGCCAGGTCGGGGTAGAGAATTTCGTCGCCCGCCAGATCAAAGCCCACAACTCCGCGCCCCGCAAAGGCCGCCGCCGCGCGTGCAACCGCCTCGTTGTCAACCGGGTTATGCAGCCGCAACGCGCAGACAACCGCGCCCGCCGCCATGCCCGTTGCCGCGCTGCCTTGCGCCATGCCTTCGCACACTGCGGCGATCACCGCGTTCACGTCCATGCCATGTCCCGCGTGGCTCATCGGGCCAAAGCGCAGCTCAAGATAATCTTCGCCATCGGCGGCGGCA
>JBBRXQ010000300.1:0-3928 GCA_038238515.1 Sphingomonadales bacterium
AAAAGCGTTTGAACGCAACCAGCGCGGCGGCCGGATCCGCGGCGGATCAACGATCAGCCAGCAAACCGCGAAGAACGTGTTTCTGTGGCAAGGCGGCGGCTATGTGCGCAAGGGGCTGGAAGCGTGGTTCACCGTCCTGATCGAAACGATCTGGGGCAAGCGGCGGATCATGGAGGTTTATCTCAACGTCGCCGAAACAGGCATCGGCACCTATGGCGCGGAGGCGGCGGCGCAGCGCTATTACAACAAGGGCGCCATCCGACTCTCACGTGTGGAAGCAGCGCGCATTGCCGCCGCCTTTCCCCAGCCCAAAGTTCGCGCGGTAACAGGCGCCACTGGCAAAGTGCGGCGCCATGGCAATGCGATTGCCGCGCGGGTGAACACCGTCCGAACTGGATATGACGCCTGCGTTTATCTTTAGGCCAGCGCTGATTTCGGCGAAATTGGGGCCAGCACACCGCGTGCTGGCCCCATCCGGCGAGTACGCCTAGCCGCCGGATCCGGTAAACGTTATGGTATATCGCTCGTATAGCCTTAGCACGATTGCATTGGTTTGAACTGATTTGGGTAAGCGGGTGTGTTTCAAAGCGAGACGGTCATTACTCAGGTCGATCAAAACGCAGTAAGATCAGGCTCACCCTCGGCCGAAATCAGCCAGCGTGATGTTCCCTCAAGCCCGATCGCGGACAATTTGCCCGAAGCAAAAGCACCGGTATCAAGCCCGATGCGCGTGGCCGAAATCTCAGGATTTTCGGTGATCGTGTGGCCATGAACGACGGCATAGTCGCGGTCTGAAACATCATCGATAAAGTCGCCGCGAATCCAGCGCAGATCAGATAATGCCTGCTCTTCGACCGGGACGCCCGGGCGGACCCCGGCGTGAACGAACAGATAATCGCCGATCTGAATGCGGTCTTCCATCGCTTGCATAAACTCGATGTCTTCAGCGGGCACCGCGTTGTGCATGATGGCGCGCAATTCTTCCATCGTTGAGCGGCCATAAGTCGCTTCGTCGATGGGGTAGCTTAGCAAGGTTTCCCTGCCGCCATGCCGCAGAAAAGCGCGCATCACTTCGTCGCGTTCAAAGCTGCCGAGGAACATTTCTTCATGGTTGCCGGCCAGCAAACGCACTTTGCGGCGCGTTGCCCATTCGCGCGCGGTGGCGATCACCCCGCGGCTATCTGGCCCGCGATCAACCAGATCACCCAGCAGGATCACCGTTGTATCGGCCGGCGCACGCAAACGATCATCGGATTCAATTTGAGCGATCATGCGGCAAAGCAGATCGCATCTGCCGTGGATATCACCAACCGCATACACCCTTTGCCCAGCAGGAATCGCAGCGACGAGGCTGGACACAGGCGGAGAATCAAAGAAGGCACGCAATTTCTTGAGCATTGTTGAACTACCCTACGGCCTCTCATAAGAGACACGCTTCAAACGCGGCTTGGTGGTAGCGCGTTGACGCTATCCCTCGCACTTCACTTAAATGCCTAAAATTAGTAAATGTTCCTGCCTATCGGCATTAGTAATTCTGACATCTCAGTGAATTCAGACTCACAAATTATAACTCAAGCGAACTTGAACATACGAGGGCAAGCGCGAGGGCACGTCAAATAGGAAGTGACGAAATGCCCCATGCATCCGTCCATTGGCGCGGCAGCCGCAAGGGGCCGCGTATTGGGTTGATATTCGGCCTATGCGGCGCAATCGGTGTGCGCCCAATTCTGCACCGGCAATCCAGCACAGAATCGGGCAAGCAATTGTCAGCGCAGATAAAACTCGATGGTCGTGACCACGCGCACTTTCTTAAAGGGCGTGTCTGAAACACCCCAGCCGCCGCCCGAATCGCCATCGCGCGCCGTCACTTCAAAATAGCCCTGCGTGGCGCTTTTGATCCCGCCGACGCCAGTGCCGCTGTCCTTGGCAAACTGTTCGGCTGAGCGGCGCGCGTCGCGGGTGGCCTCGGCAATCATCGGCGGTTTGATCGAGTTAAGCTGGGTATAGGCATAGGCCATGCCCGAACCTTCTTCGAGCAAGACCCCGCGCCGCACCAGATCGAACTGGCGGCGCACCGCGTTTTGCGCGCGCTTGATATCGGTGGTGCGCAGCGCCATCCGCTGGCGCACAGTGAAGCGAGTAAGGCCGTTTTCGGTGCTGGTGCTCACGTTTACTCCGGTGGGCTGCAACGCGTCTGGCGCAAAGCCTAGCCCGGTGAAGAAATCCCTGATTTCCTGACTATTGCCATCGACGCTGGCCTGCGCGCTGGCCAAATCGGGCGCGGTGGCAGAATAGGCAATTGTCCATGTGGCCAGATCGGCGGTCACTTCCTTTTCAGCCACACCGCGCACCGTAACGGCGCGGTCTGCTTCGCGTGAGCGGCGCAGTCCGTCTCCCAGCAGATAGCCGCCAACGATCACGCCGAGCGCAAGAATGGCGGCGCTGATCATCATGATCTGACCGCGATGAGTCCGGTGAAAAGGAAGGGCCTTGTCCCGACCATTGCCGGTTACAACTTGGGTTTCTTCAGTGAAATCATTATCGTCATCGGGCATGGGTGGTTCTTTCTGGTGGGCGCATTTTCCGCGATGAGATGTGCCTTTTCATCGATGAACCGAGTTTGAACACGCAAGGAGTCTTTTCAATGACAAAATTTCTGCACTCGATGATTCGCGTTTCCGATCCCGATGCGACCATCGCCTTCTTCGATCTGATCGGGGTGAAGGAAGTGCGCCGCTTTGAAAGCGCGCAGGGGCGCTTTACGCTAATTTTTTTGGCTGCCCCTAGCGGTGAAGGAATCGCAGAAGTTGAGCTAACGTATAA
Source organism: Sphingomonadales bacterium (assembly GCA_038238515.1). Taxonomy (GTDB): domain Bacteria; phylum Pseudomonadota; class Alphaproteobacteria; order Sphingomonadales; family Sphingomonadaceae; genus Novosphingobium. The sequence goes on from JBBRXQ010000300.1 coordinate 2,824, forward strand.
TTGGCCGCCCGTCGATGGCAGCGGCGAGGCATATTCGGGAGGGCGCAATTTTGGCCACCTCGCGTATCGGGTCGAGAATATCTATGAGACTTGCGCCAAGCTGATCGCAGCAGGCCACACCATGCACCGCCCGCCACGCGATGGGCACATGGCCTTTGTCAAAACGCCGGACGGGGTTTCGGTCGAGCTGCTTCAGGATGGCAAGCTTGCCCCAGCTGAGCCTTGGACCAACATGGAGAACATCGGCAGCTGGTAATGGGGGCAGCTGGTAATGGGGGTAGCTGGTAATGGGGCAACTGGTGATGGCGCGGCCGCCGGGGACGGCGCGTGAACCGTAGTTCCAACTTGCCACGGTGGCGCGATTGGAAACCCTGCTTCTTTAAGGAAAGCTTGAGCATGCGTACTGTCAAATCGGCCATGCTTGGTGCCGCTGTAATAATGCTTTCGGGATGTATTCCACCCGATGTCCGCGTAACCACGCGCGGCCCGGCCGCTGCGCTTAGTAGCGAGTTTGTGATCGAAGAAACCGCGACATGCCTGAATGCCGCGCAATTTCGCGTGCTGCGCGATGCGCTCGGCGGGCAAACCGGGTCGCCAAAGGTGCTGGTGACCCCGAGCTGTGCGTTCCGCCCGCGCTCAATTGGCGCCTATGCTGGCGATGAGCAGCCCACGCAGGGCGTTGAAAACACGGCGGATGATCGCTTGATCGCGCGAAGAGATCGACTGGATTTTTCATCTCGGAACCGATGGGAAGCTAATGTCACGCTGACTTTTCTATCGGCCAATGGCGCTGCTGCCCGCGCGATTTCGGCTTCAAAATGGGCGGGGCGCGGGAAGCGCGATGCCGCAACGGCAGAAGCATTTGCGGGCGCTTTGAGGCAGATCGCATGGGAACGGCGATCCGGCGCGATCCGCTAATCCGGCATCAGGCCATATTGTGATCAGACAATGCCGTGATCAAGAAGCGCCGTGATCAGGAAGCGCCGTGATCAGGAAGCGCCGGAAAAACGAGGCGGAACCGAGTGCCGACGCCGGTTTTGCTGGCGCACTTTACTGTGCCATCAAAGGCATCACAAACGGCCTTGACGAGGCTGAGGCCCAAGCC
>JBBRXQ010000301.1:0-3918 GCA_038238515.1 Sphingomonadales bacterium
AGTTTGGCGATATAGACCGGTCCGGTCGCCTCGACGAAGGCGAACGACGACACGGCGGCGAGCTTGAAGCGGCCCCACGCGCGCTTGCTGCGGGCTGAATAACGCTGGCTTTGATCAGCTGCCGCGTCGTCGGGGCCGCCCGAGATGCTGGTCACGCCCGGATTGAGCAGCACCGGAAGGCGCAGTTCGGATACATCCGATCCGAAGCGCCTGTGCGATGCCGTCAGCCCGAAGAAACCGGCAAAGCCTAGCGTCTGGATCGAGGGATTGACCGCCTCCAGCGCGCGGCGGAAGATCTCCGAGCGCACATCGATGCAGAATGCCGCCTGCAGCGCGGGCCGCGTATCATTGGTGATCGCAGGCGGTGCGGCGAACATTTCCACCAGCTTGCGCTGCGCCGCTCGCTCTGCGGATTCCTGCAGCACGCCGTTGATCAGATGATCGCGCGTGGGCTGGATCGGCGCGGCGTGCGCTTCGCAGGTCTCAGTCCACCGGCTTGCAATTTGCGGGCCTACCATGGCGAACAGCGCCTCTTCCCAGATCAGGCGGATCGCAAGGAAATCGGTGATCGTCGCATCGTTGCCGCCAAGGAGCTCGGCCTGCCACAGCTTGTAGCGGGCATATTGCCCCCAACCACCCAGCGACATCAGCATCTGATGGAAATAGGTTTCGAGGCTTGCCGGTTCGAGTCCGAGTCGATCGACGGCGCGGGCAATCGCCGTTGACGCAAATTCGGGCGCAGTCGCGACATGCGCGGCAAAGCCCTTAAGTCCGGCAATCTCTGCTGTGAGATCATGCGAGGCCACCGCCCGCCAGGCCGCATAGGCTCCCTTGATCGGCGGCGCGCCCCAGAGTGCCTGGCCTTCGTCGAAATAGGAGGCTGCCCAGGCTCCAAAGCGTTCGGCAATCAGCCCCGGCCAGTCAGTGCCAGTTTCCTCGGCCGCCAGTTCGGCAACCGTTGGGAGTGGCTGGGTCGGCTGGCATGCCTCCAGCGCTGCCTTCTTGAGTGTCGCCAGATCGATCGGCTGTAGCGCAACCGAAGCAATGGCCAGCGCTGCCGACAGATCGGCATCGATCAGCTCGCCGCCTGCAATCTTTTGGGCAAACCAGCTGCGCGGCATCGTTACTTCGGTGCCCGCGATGCGGCCAAGCCGCGCGGCGACATCGGCTAGTGTCTCCTCCGCCTGGCCGAGGAACGGGTTCACCGCGACGCTCGAGGCGAGCGGCCAGACCGGCGGGATCGCGCGGGCAGCGATGGCAGCGGCTGCCATCAGCGGGGCGTGATCGATCACGCTCGAAACAGTTGCATGCGTCATGTTGGATAACTCCGGTTCGATTACGAGGCGCGGCGAGTGGACCAGCCACGCAGCAGGCGATCAAAGACAGCATTGGCATAAAGGCCATTCGACAGGTGGACGCGCAGGCCAGCGGCTGCAGGGTGATAGGCCCACAAGGGGAACATCGCCTGGGCCACCGCGACAACGCCGAAGCTGAAGACGGCGAGTATGATCAGCGCCCATTCCAGCGGGCCGGGCGCAGGTGTGGCGGGCAAGGTGTCTGCCATCAACCAGCTGGTCGCTGCCTGCAGCGCGAAATAGGCGAACGAAGCACTAACCGCATTGACAGCGATCCGCCGCGTCAGCGCGCGAGGTGCCTTGTCGGCGAAACCCTGCGCGAAGAGATAGGCAACGCCGAAAATCAGGATTGCGCCCATCGCAACGGCTTGAGGCGATTTGTGGCCGATATCGAAGACCAGACCAACCGCGACATAAATGCCAAGCGCGACCAGGAACGCGCGACCAACCGCCGCCGCATTCGGGATCGCGACCGCACCGGGGCGGCGGAAGCTGGCAATCTGGTCAACCGCGCCACCAGAGGCGAGAAAGGCGTGCGCCTTGTAGAGCGAGTGAGCGACGATATGCAGCAGCGCGAGCGGGAAGAGTGCCAGGCCACATTGCAGCATCATGAAGCCCATTTGCGCGACCGTCGACCAGGCAAGTGAAGTTTTGACCGCCGGCTGGGTGAGCATCACCAGGCCGCCGAAGATCGCGGTGAAGCCACCAACCATCACCAGTACCGCCAGCACACCCGGCGCCAGCAGCATCACATCGGCAAAACGGATCAGCAGGAAGCCACCCGCGTTGATAACGCCCGCGTGCAGCAGGGCGGAAACCGGCGTGGGCGTTTCCATCACCTCGGTCAGCCAGCCATGCGTCGGAAACTGGGCGGACTTGAGCATTGCGGCCAGGGCGAGCAGCGCCGCAGCACCGGTAGCCACGCCATGGCCTTCACCCGCGCGGGCAATATCGAGGATCGTGGCGATATCGGTGGTGCCAAAGCCTATCGTCAGCAGGGTCGCTGCGCCAATCAGCGCGAAATCGCCCAGCCGTGCGGTGACGAACTTCTTGCGCGCAGCGCGCTGCGCCTGAACCCGGTTCGGATAGAACAGCAGCAAACGGTGGAGGAAAATGCTGGTCGCGATCCAGGCAAGCACGAGTTGGAAGAGATTGCCCGACGTTACCAGCAGGAGCACCGAGGCAAGCGTCATGCACAGCCAGCCGGTAAAGGCTCCCTGCCGCGCCTCGCCATCAAGATACGTCCGCGCATAGCGCACCACGACCCACCCAACGAACGAGACAAGCAGGAACATCACGCTGCTCACCCAATCGAGCCGGACCGAAAACCCCATGCCGTCTGCACCCAGCAATATGCTTGTGCCCGGACCACTCGTGATCAGCACGCCCATCGAGAGCACCGCGATCAGCACGGACATCAGCGTGGCGGCTTCGGCAAGGCGGGGGGAGACGCCCGGGCGGCGGCCAGGGCTCATGAAGCCAGCCATCGCACTGACAATTAGCAGCACGGCCGCCAACAATGGCAAAAGATTGATTGGCACGGAATGTCCCCCTTGGTTCGCACATTCATTTACCGACGTTCCTAGTGACGTCGTTATTGCGAAGAAAATTCATTTTACCGACAACATCATTCGCTTTAATAGAACGATATGAGAGCCCTCAACTACAACCATCTTCGCTATTTCTGGGCGGTCGCTCATGACGTAAGTCTCACGCGAGCCGCTGCACACATGAACCTGTCGCAGTCGGCTTTGTCTGTGCAAATCCGAAAGCTCGAGCATCAGATGGGACATCCGCTGTTCGAGCGGTTGGGCAAGAAGCTAGTTTTGACCGAGGCCGGCAAGATCGCGCTCGACTATGCCGACACAGTGTTCCAGGCTGGCGACGAGCTAATGAGCACTCTTGAAGGGCGATCTTTGGCAAGCCGCCAGGTCTTAAGGGTCGGCGCGCTCACGACGTTGTCGCGAAATTTCCAGCTTGAGTTCCTGCGGCCTCTGGTCGGTCGCTCAGACGTCGAGCTGATCGTGCGCTCCGGCACCATACGTGACCTTCTGGCACAGCTTGAATCTCATGCCATCGATGTGGTTCTGTCTAATAGTGCCGCCCCTCGAGATGCCCGCGCACTCTTCCGTAATCACCTACTAAACGAACAGCCGGTCAGCTTGGTCGGCCGTCCCAGAGCGAACAAACGCAAGTTCCGTTTCCCGGAGGACCTGCGCAATGAGCCTATTTTGCTGCCGAGCCTCGACAGCGACATCCGGGTCGGCTTCGACCATCTGATGGATTTGGCAGGAATCCGGCCAATTGTCCTGGCTGAAGTCGATGACATGGCGATGTTGCGCTTGCTGGCCCGCGAGCGCGAAGGCGTGACGCTCGTGCCGCCGATCGTCGTGCGTGACGAGCTCGAATCCGGATTGCTGGTCGAGTATTGCCGGATCCCGCATCTCACCGAGAACTTCTACGCCATCATTCAGAATCGCCGGTTCCCCAACCAGCTTCTGGGCCAGCTGCTGACCACAGATGCACCGCCTGATCCCTCTCTTTCCGTCGATTGATCCGACAC
>JBBRXQ010000302.1:0-3909 GCA_038238515.1 Sphingomonadales bacterium
CGCCGCCTCTACGATTGGACCGTTGACAAGGCTGCGCATCCCCATGCCGAATGGTGGTTGGCGCTGGTCGCGTTTCTGGAGGCGAGCTTTTTCCCGGTGCCGCCGCATCCCCTGCTCGGCCTGATGTGTCTGGCACAGCCCAAAAAGGCGCTGCGCTACGCCGTTATTGCTACCGGCGGCTCGGTGCTGGGCGGGCTGCTCGGCTATGCGATCGGCTATTTTCTCTACGACAGCGTCGGCACCCAGCTGCTCGCGTTGCTCCATCTTAGCGATAGCTTCCCGCGCGCCGCCTGCTATTTGCGCGAATACGGGGTGGAGATCATCGTCATCAAGGGCGCCACACCGATCCCGTTCAAGCTGATCACCCTCACCGCAGGGTTCATTGGAATGCCGCTGATCCCGTTCATTCTCGCCAGCATCGTCTCGCGCGCGATCAGCTTTGTTTCGGTTGGCCTGCTGTTCCGCATCTTCGGCGCACCGATTAAGCGCTTCATCGACAAATACCTTGGCCTGGTAACGATCGGCGTCGTCGCGATCATCGTCAGCGGTTTTGTCGCGGCGGCGATGCTCGGCGGCGGGGGCAGCGATTCCAGCACTGAAAAATGTAATCGTCCGGCCGCGCTCATCGCAAAACCCTGATCAGCGCCGTTCTTAAATCGAGCTCAATGCCCTCGGGAAAGCGCAGCCTCTGCGCTCCGCAAGGTATTCTCGGCGACCGGATCGCGCAGCCTTAACCGCAACGATGCCTCCGCTGCGATCCGCGCACCGGCTGCATCGCCTTGGGCGAGAAGCGCCGCCGCCAAATCGCGGCGCACCGGATACCAGAACGCGGGCGGATCGGAAAACTGCATAAAATCCTTGGTTTCCTCGATATCCGCCGCAGCAGTGAACGCTTTCACCGCATCTTTTGTCCGTCCCTCGGCCATGGCAATGCGCCCTTCCAGCACTCCGCGGGTGATGCCCAGCATCTGCTCAGGCGCGCGGTGGTCGCGGTCGATCTTGCCTCCCGGTTCCTTGACGGCCACTTGCGCTGGGATCGCTGCCAGTTCGGCCTTGGCTCCGGCCAGATCGCGCAGCCAAACCAGCGACTCACCCCGCGCATAGTGCCGCGCGGCTTTAAGATAGGGCAGTTTGGGCTCAGCCAGCGCTAGCACCGCCACCGGATCATCGAACTGTGCCATCGCAAAATAGCCTGCCGCTGCCAGCATCTGCGAAAATGGCTCGGCCTTCTCGCGCGCGGCGGAATGCGCCACCAGCGGCCGCGCCAGATTGAGCGCAGTGCGCGCATCGCCTGCCATCATCGCGCCGCCCAAGCCGAAGATCACGTTGTGTGCATGATAGGGCAGATCGAATACCCCCTTGGGTTCGGGCAATCCCAGCCGCCGGGCATTGGCCTTGCCGATCTCCACCGCTCGCCAATTTGTGTCCGCCGCATCCTGATACCGGCCTACCCAGTAATAGATGTGGCTGGGCATGTGCACGAGGTGGCTGGCATTGGGCGCGAGCGCGGCAAGCGTGTCGGCATAGCGTTCGGACTTGGCTGGCTCGCCCACGAGTTCGGCGGCGTGAATGTAGAAATGGATCGCGGGGGTATGTTCGGGCGCGCGTTTCAGCACGGTTTCCAGCAAGGTGATCGCCGCATCTAGCGCAGGGCGGTCGAAGTCCTCGCTATCCTCGCTGAAGGCAGAGACCATCAACGCATCGGCAGTCAGCACCGCGATCTCGTTGTCTGCGGGATAGCGCGCGGCAACTTTGCGCATGGCTGCGGCATAAGCAACGTCGCGCGCTTCGGTATCCTTGCCGGGCAGATAGCGAAGCATCAGCGCTCCGATAAGGTCACGCTCGCGCGCTGTCCCATGTGTTGCAGCCAGCGCCTTGGCTTTGCCTACCAGCACCAGCAGCGGCGCGCGTTCCTTAGCATCGCTGCCATAATTGATCGTCGGGCCCGAGACGAGCGCCTCGCCCCATAGGCACATCGCGCAGGCTGGATCGAGCCGCACCGTCTCGATCATCGCATTGATCGCGGCCCTGTGGGCAAAGGCGGAGGCCAGTTCCATCCCGTTGGCAAAGAACGCCTGCGCCGCTGGTACCGAGGTGGTGATCGCAAATCCGCCAGTGCCATAGCCGGGCAGCAAGGTGGCCACTTTCGGCACGGTGCTTTCATCATGCGAATGGCCCATTTCTTCGCGGCCTGCATGGCCAAGGTCTGCGGGCTTGGTCGATCCATCGGCATTGGCCGCCTCGCTCAGCGGCTTGCTCTGACGGACCGTTGCCGCATCATGGGCTGCCAAATCATGTGTTGTCTGCCCCAGCGTCGGCATGGCCCACGCGGCAAAAGCGGCACTGACAATCAAAGTGTATCTCAGCTTGCGCAATGGCTTGCCTCCCCTGAAACGCGAAAGTGCCATGGCGCGCCGGGCATGGCAACGCGCAGGCAGTGGCCGAGAGAGTCCCTCCTCAGCGCGGCTTGACCGCCGCCTGTTTCTCCGCCTCGGCGATGGCGGCCCGGGTGACTGGCTCCATGAGTGCATAGCCCCTGGCGTTGGGATGAACGCCATCGGGCGCAATATCGGGGTTCATGCCGCCCTCGGCATTTACCAGCGCGCCGTGATAATCTGCATAGACAGCCCCGCGCGAGCGCGCCAGATCGCGCAGCCATGCGTTGAGCGCCACCACTTGCGCGGCGGGGGCCAGCTGCGGCCTCCACGGAAACTTCGCCACCGGCAGGATGCTCGCCAACACCACCCCTATGCCATTGGCGCGTGCGATATCGACCATCGCTGCTACGTGGTTTTTGTACATTTCGGGGCTGCTTGGCCCGGTGTTGCCGCCCAGATCGTTGGTGCCAACCATGATGTGGACCACGCGCGGCTTCACCCGCACCACATCCTGATAGAACCGCACCAGGATTTGCGGGCTGGTCTGCCCGCCAATGCCGCGCCCAATCGCACCGCCCGCGAACAGCGCCGGGGCGAGGGGAACCCAGCCCTCGGTAATCGAATCGCCGATGAACACCACGCGCGGCGGCGAAGCGATCTGCTTGTCCGCATCGGCATAGCGGCATTCCCATGCCCAGTCGTTCTGCTGGAGATAAGGGTGCGCAAACCACAGTCCCGGCGCATTGGGGCAGGGCTTGTCGATCATCCCCACGCCCGGAGCCGTTACCGGCGGGGAAGGCGGGGGCCAGCTTGGTGCGGCGGGCGCAGCAGTTTGGGCCAGCGCCGGGGCGGACCATAGCGCCAGTGCCATAAAAACTGGCAGGCGGCGCGCCATCAGATGATCCCCATCGCCCGCCCAGCGCGCTCAAACATGCCGATGATCGTCTGAACTTGGCTTTCGGTATGCTCGGCGCAGAGCGAGCAGCGCAGCAGCGTCATGCCTGCCGGGGTCGCTGGTGGCCGCGCTAGGTTCACATAAAGCCCTTCTTTCAGCAGCGCTTCCCACATCGCCGCGCCGCGCTCCAGATCGGGCATAATCACCGCAATGATCGCGCTTTGCGGCTCGCTCGTGCCTAGCTGAAAGCCCATATCGCGCAGCGCCTTGTGCAAAGTGCGCGAATTGGCCCACAAATGCCCGGCCTTGTTGCCGCCATGCATCAGCTTGCGGATCGATGTCGCAGCGGTCGCCACAACGCTCGGCGGCAAGCTGGCGGTAAACACATATGGCCGGCACACCAGCCGCATAATCTCGAACTTGGGGTGATTGGAAACGCAAAAACCGCCAACCGTGCCCACCGATTTGGAGAACGTGCCGACTACGAAATCGACCTCGTCCAGCATGCCCTGCTCTTCGGCCACGCCGCGCCCGTTGGGTCCGATAAAGCCCATCGAATGCGCCTCATCCACCAGCACCATGGCGCCGTTGTCTTTGGCCACGCGGATCATGTCTTTTAGCGGAGCGGTGTCGCCC
>JBBRXQ010000303.1:0-3894 GCA_038238515.1 Sphingomonadales bacterium
AGGTGGTTCTTCAAGGCTTTTAAGCAGCGCATTCACCGCGCCTTTTTCCAGCGCATCGGCAGCATCGATAAGCACCACGCGGCGCTCACCCAGCGTGGGCCGGGTCACCAACCGGCGCTGCATTTCGCGTACCTGATCCACCGAGATATTGCGCTTTTTGAGGTAGGGCACCCCCACTTCCTTTTTCTTCGCCTCATCGTCATTGGCGGCAAGCGGGCTCAGCAGGTGTATGTCAGGGTGATGTAATAGCGGCGGTTGCTGAATGCCCGGCTGCGCCACCAGTTCGGCCGCAGCCTGGCGGGCAAATAGGCCTTTGCCAAGGCCAGTGCGGCCAGCGAGGATCCAGCCATGATGCATCCGTCCGCTTAGCGCCGCGCCGCGCCAGACGCGCCATGCTTCGTCATGACCAGCCAGCATGTTTACAGGCGCTCAAGCGCTGCAAGAATGCGGCAATGCACTGTTTCTGCCTCGCCCGTCGCATCGATCCGTGCAAACCGCTCGGGCTCTGCCACTGCGAAAAATTCGAAAGCCGCAGAAACCCGCGCATGATAATCATCATCACGCCCGCCAATCCGGTCAGTTTGCCCGGCATCGCGCAGCAGCAGACGGCCCCGGGCCAGTTCGGGGTCTAAGATGAGCAGCACTGTCAAATCGGGCAGCAGCCCTTCGCTGCCAATCCGGTGCAGCGCCAAAATATCTTCGTCGCACAGCCCGCAAGCCCCGCCTTGATAAGCGCGGCTGCTGTCAAGGTAACGGTCGCAAATCACCCACGCACCGCGCGCAAGCGCCGGGCGGATTAATCGATCGACGTGGTCAGCGCGCGCGGCTGCAAACAACAGGGCTTCGGCCCGCGCGCCCCAACCTGGGCCATCTGTGCCCAGCAAAAGCGCGCGAATGGCTTCAGCGCCAAGCGTGCCGCCTGGTTCGCGCGTGGTAACAACGTCGCGTCCCAGTTGGCGCAAGGCCTCTGCTAAAAGCCTGACTTGCGTAGATTTACCGGCCCCTTCGCCCCCTTCAAAGGTGATAAAGCGCCCGCTCAATGCCACTTCCCCCTCATTGGCCACCCAGAGCGGCAAAACCATTGCTAATTCGCGAAAGCAAGCCGCCTTTAGGCACCGCCTGCGCAGCCACAAGCAAAACGTGCTCCTCGCCCTGCCCCTCAGCGCGGACGACGAGCGTCGCAATCGGCTCACCCATCGCGATGGGGGCTTTCAGCGGCCCCTTGTATCGAATAGCAAGGCTGTACCGCGCGCGCGCGCCGTGTGGTAGGGTAAGCGCGACAGGATTGGGCGCGACCAAATCGACTGCTCTTGCCATCCCCCCCTGAACTTGCGCCTGACCAATGCGGACCCCCGCCGCATAAAGTGGTTGCGCATCCCACGCGGCAAAACCCCACTCCAAAAACGCCCTCGATTCCAGCGCCCGGACTTTGGGGCGATCGTATCCGCCCACCACCATGATCAGCCTGCGCTGGTCACGCATCGCGGTGCCGACAAGTCCATAGCCTGCCTCGTTTGTGAACCCGGTTTTTACGCCATCAGCGCCCGCCGTGAATCCATAAAGCGGATTGTGATTGGGCTGCTCGATGCCCCGAAAAGTAAGACGATCGCGCCCATAAAAACGCCGGTAGAGAGCCGGATGGCGCGTGATGAGCGCGGTGCTCAAAATTGCGAGATCGGCTGCGCTGGTATACGTCGCGCCGTCGTCCATCCATCCGTTTGGGGTGTTGAAACGTGTATCTTTCAGGCCAAGCTTGCGCGCCTGAGCGTTCATCAGCGCGGTGAAGGCTGGCACGCTTCCGGCAATTCCCTCGGCCAGCACAACGCAGCCGTCATTGGCCGAAACGGTAATGATTCCGTCCAAAAGTTCCGCCACAGACGTGTCGCTGCTGTCCGCCAGAAACATCGTGCTGCCCACTCTATGCCACTGGCGATAGGCTTCCGAACTCATGCGAACACGCTGACCAAGCTGCAATTTGCCTGCTGCGATCATTTCAAACGCAACAAAGCTCGTCATGATCTTGGTGAGCGAAGCAGGCACGAAGCGCCGATGAGACTGCCGCTCAAACAAGACGCGACCCGAATTGACATCCACCATCAAGGCAATCGGAGCGCTTAAAATCGGCATCACGGCAGGATCAATTGGCGGCGCTGACTCCGCTGCGCGCATAGGATCGCCCGCCATCGCCAGCACACAAGCCGCAGAAATCAAACGTAAGTGCAAGGTTCATCCCCGGTGGATAGCCAAGCGACTAATGCTCGGCCAGTATCCGCGCATCGGCATAGCCCGCACTGCGCGCCTTCGCCAGCGCCGCATCCGCTTCTTTGCGGTCCGACAGTTGGCCGATGCGCACCCGCCACACTTTTCCAGCCTGCACTGCGCCGCCGCCAACGCGCTTCGCAACTGCCAGAGCGCTGGCCCGGTTCGCATAGGCGCCCACTTGCACAAGAAAACCGCCTTGCTTGGGGGCCGTTTGAGCAACTTTGACCGGCTCAGGTGGACTACTGATTGCTGGTGTTTTTGCGATAACGGCCGGTTTTGGTGAAGGCGCATTTGGCGCAGGCTTTGGTGTCTTCGTTGCCACAGCTTTAACCGGCGGTGTAAGCACTCTCGGCGCGGTTGCTTGCGCATATGGGGCCGCATTTGCGGCCGCAGCGGGAGCTACTCCTATTCCCAGCTTTCGCCTCAGCGCTGTTAACAGGCCCAGCGGTGTGTCCATGCGCAGCGGCGCTGGCTGCCCGGTTCTCAGCAGGGCGCGCTCTTGCTCTGGCGGATTGACCCGGCGCACGCGCACCGCAACTTGCGCATCGGGCGTGATCCCGATGAGGCCCCGCGCCATGTCAGAGAGCGTAATCAGCCCCTTGCCCGACATGGGGCCGCGCTGTTCAAGCCGCACGAGAGCCGTGCGGCCGGTATCCAATGAGGTAACTTCGACATAGGATGGGATCGGCAGGGTTCGGTGCGCGCCGCTCACCCCAACAAGCGCGCCATCATAAGCCGTGGGTGCGGCATATCCGACGGCATCGTAGTTCATGGTGTCAACCGGCGTGTAGGTGGTCCCGTCGACAACGAAAGGTTCGCCGATCAAAACCGGATAATCGCCGCCCGGACCAACATCTTGCTCTAGCGAGGGCGCAGGAGGCCGCGCCAGCAATGGCGCGGCGCCGATGGCCGCAAGCCCAAGGCAAAGTATGCTTAAACTAACGCGCGATTTCATCGGCCAACAGTCCTACGGAAAGAGCATAGAGGTTCGAACAATTGTAATCGAGGATAACCCTATAATTTCCGGTTAGCAGATACGCAGTGCGGCCAGGACCATCGGGTTCGAGCAAGCTGGCCATCGTGGCATCATCGGGCCAATTTCCGGAATTGGCGACAATTCCCATGGCGCGCCATTCACGCAACGTTCTCCAACGCGAGTGTCGCGCATAGACTTTTGGGCAGCGCGGGCTGGCCAGCGCGGTGCCCAAAGTGGCGCGGTCTAAGCCAGAAGGGAGCGTTACGGCAAATCCCCATGGTTCGCCCGGCCGCCAGCCCGCCTCGCGAAAATAATTCGCGATCGAGGCCAGCGTATCAGCTTGGCTCGACCAGATATCGGCAAAGCCGTTGCCATCGGCATCCTGCGCCACCCGCAGATACACGCTGGGCAGGAATTGCGGATTGCCAAATGCACCCGCCCAGCTGCCCACGAGCTTTGAGCGCGGCACCCCGCGATCAATCATCTTCAACAAGGCAACGAATTCATTGGCAAACAGCTCGCGCCGCCGCCCTTCATAAGCAAGCGTCGCCAGCGACCGGGCAAGATCGAAATCGCCGGTGTAAGCGCCATAATTGCTCTCATGCCCCCAGATCGCCAGCACGACCTTAACGGGCACGCCGTAGCGTTGCTCGATC
>JBBRXQ010000304.1:0-3890 GCA_038238515.1 Sphingomonadales bacterium
AGGTCCAAACCCAGGCTAGATTCTAAAAGAACGTAGTTAATTCGCCCAAGGTGCGGCCCACGGATAACTACCTATGCAGCCTCGCGTTGGCGGGGTTGCGAATGCTTGAGCAGCGCTTCAAGCTCTGCCTGCGAGATCGGTTCCAAAAACGCGATGCCATAACCATAGGGCACCGTGGCCAGAATTTCCGCTGCGATATGCTTGTCGCCGACGATCAGCGAAACCGCCACGTTTTTGCGATGGAGCAGATAGCTCAGGCGGGGGCGAAACAGCGCCCCGCTTGTGGAGAGATTGGTCATCCGCCCCTCAAAGCGCGTTTCCCGCTCAATCAGCACAAGCTGCGCTTCGATGAGGCAGGAATGACGAACCGCGGCGCGGGCCATGCGCTGACGCTTCGAACGCTGGAAAAAATCAATGATCGACATAGGCTTGGCTCCAGTTATCGCACGCTAGCGGCGTTGCGGCGGACGGGCGTGTCTTGCGCGGTGCTATCGATTTGCGCGCCTAAACGATCGAGCAAGGCGGCCAGGCCAGCACGTGCGCCGTGCGGCACATCTTCCGGCAGTGGGCCTGACGTTGCCGCTTCAAGCTGCTCTTTGAAATTGGCCATCCGCGCGGACTGGGTTTGACTAAGCACGGTCAACCGCGCCAGCAAATCGGTGTCGGCGATGGACGCGCCCTCAATCCGCGCAAGCCGATGATCGAGCGTCTGTGTCAGTTCGCGCAGGCCCCGCATGTGCGCGGCGGCCAGCGCACGGTCGGTGCGTTTGCTGCTGCCCGCGCCAAACCACGCCGCGATATGGCCCGGCGCCTTGGCTGGTTCAGCCACCGGCGGCGGCATGCTGGCAACCGCATCCACCAGCTCGCCAAGCTGCGCACGCAGCGCCGCGCCATCAAAAGCCGCGATGCGCGAAACTGCGGCATCAAGCGATGCCAGCACCGCGCGGATATGCTCCCGATCGATCACCGCATGTTCGTGCAGCACCGCCGAATGATCGGCAATGCGCTGTTGTCCGTCGATCAATCGGCTCACCGCCTCGGCCAATGGCCTCATCAATGGCGCCGGATCGGCCACTTGGCGCACCACCCCGGCCAGAACATCAGTCGATTGGGCGAGGCCGCCTGTCGACGAAGTCAGCGCAGTAAGCTGCGCCCGTGTCTCCATCGTCTCTGACACCGCGCCTGCCAGCACCGCCTGCATCTGCGCCATTTGCTGCACGCCCGCCGCCAGCACCCGGCGCATCGCGTCTACCGCGTGGCTGTTGTCCGCAGCCTCGCCTTGCGAACCTTCCAGCGCCGCCACATTGCTAAGCCAGTGTTCAAACTCGTTGCGCAGGGTTTTTGCGGCGCTGGTCATGCAGCGTTCCAGCGCGCCAAGCACCATCGAGGTCATCAGGCCAAACAATGAGGAGCTAAAGCCCACCGACATGCCGGTCAGCGGTGCTTTCATCCCCTCGATCATCTTGCCAAAGGCGTCGGGCCCGGCATTCCCGCTCATGTCCATCGATCCGATCAGATCGCTAACCGAGTGGACCGTTTTCATTAATCCCATGAACGCGCCAAGCAGGCCCAGAAATACCATGAGCCCCGCAAAATACATGATTGTCGATTTGCGGTCAGTAATCCGCTGGTCCACATCGTGCAGCAGGGTCTGCATTGTGGCGCTTGAGATTGTGAAATCGTCCTGCTTGGCCAGTTCCTCGGTAATCATCCGATAGCCTTGGCCCAGCAGCTCGGGCTCGCGGAACACGATCGCGGGCCGCGCGTAAGGATCACTCAAGCGGTGCGACCGCGCGCCATGGTCGATCTGCAGGGCTTTAAGCGCAAGCACCTCATTGCGCAGCGAGAGCACATTGCGAAACGCGATGCCCGCCGCGATGGCCGCGAGCGCGAAAATGCTGAGATTGAGCGCTGCTTTGGCCATAATCCCATCGATCACAAAGTCGCGCGCATAAATACCAAGACCGATCAGCACCAAGATAATGGCGGTCATTTTGATCAGTTCAGATCGGATTTTCTTTTCCATCAGCCAGTCTTTCCGCCAAAATTACCAATCACTCAGGGCTTCAACACGACACGAACCAGATGCTCGCTTGGCGAAGCTGGATCGTTCACGCGCGCTTGGGTTGTAATATTTGAAGGTGCGATGCCCGCGCGGATCAGCAGATTGCGCGTGGTCGCTGCGCGGTAATAGGCCAGCCGCTGCGCTTCAGAAATCGAACCCGATTGCGGCGCAAACGACCAAATCTCATACTGTGCATTCTCATCGGCATGATCGCGCAGAAATGCCAAAACCTTGTTGGCATCATCTGGCGCATAGCTAATCGCCGACGGCTCAAACGCGATTTTGAGCAGGGTAGCAGCGGTGGTCACCACGCTGCCTTTGCTCGAAGTTGGCTTTTCCAGCGCTTTCACCGCGATCTGCAGCGTGTCCTTGGTATCGCGCGTGCGGATCGTCAGCGGATCTTGCGCCGGCACCGGCATTTCGCTGCGCAAAATATCACCTAGTTCAAGCACAGTGCGACCCGGCGGCAATTTTGTAGCCGGCACCGGCGCCGCTGCTGTGGGCGTTGCGGCCGCGATGGTCTGCGCTTTTTCCGCGTATTTCTTCTCAAGCTGCGCAATCACCCGCTGCGACAGGCTCATCACCGCGGCGCTCATGATCACCAGCAGAAAGGTGACCACCATAATCACCGTGGTCAGCACATCGACAAACGCGGGCCAGACATTGATCTCGCCGTCTTCACTAGCGCCTGCCATCGCCGCCTCCTGCGAATTGAGGTGTTGCCCCGCTCATGCCGCGCGCGCCGGTTG
This sequence comes from Sphingomonadales bacterium, assembly GCA_038238515.1. Lineage (GTDB taxonomy): Bacteria > Pseudomonadota > Alphaproteobacteria > Sphingomonadales > Sphingomonadaceae > Novosphingobium. The sequence goes on from JBBRXQ010000304.1 coordinate 2,815, forward strand.
CGGTGTCTGGCGCGCCAGCATCGCCAAAACTTCGTGCTTGGGCCGGTCTGCCACCAACTTGCCGTCTTCCAGCCAAATCACCCGGTCGACCAAATCCAGCACCGCAAACCGGTGCGTCGCCACAATCAGCGTTTTCCCGATGGTTGCCTCGCGCAGGCCCGCAATCACATTTTGTTCGCTGGTGATGTCAAGCGAAGCGGTCGGCTCATCCAGCAGCAACACTTGCGGATCGCGGATTAGCGCGCGCGCCAGCAGCACCGCCTGCTTTTGCCCGCCCGAAAGCGCCGAACCGCGCGGGCCCACTTTGCGCATATAGCCTTGGGCCGTCCGCGCCACGAATGCATCAAGGCCAGCACAGCGGATCGCGCGCTCCGCCAGTTCGGGTGCTGGCTCGGGCAATCCGAGCAGGATGTTTTCCCACAGCGTGCCTTCAAACAGCGCGGCATCTTGCGAACACAGCACGATGGAGCGACGCAGCTGCGCCGACGCATATTGGCTGATGGCGTGCCCATCGATCGTCAAGCTGCCCGATTGCGGCTCAATCATGCCCGCCAGCAGCGCCAGCGCGGTCGATTTGCCCGATCCCGACCGCCCGATCAGCGCCACTTTTTCGCCGGGCTTGATCGAAAATGTCAGATCGATGAGCGCGGGTTCTGCGCCTTCGTCAAACCGGTGCGTCAGGCCCCGCGCCGCAATCAAACCCGCAATCTCGCGCTGCCCGATCGCTGGATCAGAAACCTGCCGTTCGGCCATGCTGCCCAATATGCTGGCCAGCCCGTTAAACTGCGGCAACAGTTGATATACTTTGCCGATCGTGCTGATCGCGGTGGAAACCGGCACCATCGCGCGGCCCGTCAGCATGATCACTGCGATCATCGCGCCGCTTGTCATCATGCCCGCGCTGATTTGAAAAATGCCTATAATGACCACCAGCACGGTCACCAGCTGGATCAGAAAGGCCGAAAGCGCGCCGGGCAGCTCGCTCCATTTGCGCTGCGTGCCCGAAGCGACGCCGAAATGATCAGCCACAATATCCCAGCGGCGCTGAAACAGGCCCTCCGCGAGATTGGCTTTGA
>JBBRXQ010000305.1:0-3889 GCA_038238515.1 Sphingomonadales bacterium
CAGGCACAGCATGTTATGTGGTCGCTGCGCTGCCCGCATTCCTGCTAATGGCGCTGCTTTTCCGGCGCGGAATGGGCCTGATGCCAACGCTTTTGGCTGGCTCGATCGCCGCGATTGCCTGCACGCTAACGCTTATCTGGCTGGGCCGCAAATGGGGCCTGCCGGTCTAGACTCAGCGGCTCAATGCAGCGCTTATTTCAAAAGCGGCTTCAGAAACCGAATGATCCGCGTTTCCAAGTCAATCCGGTGATCAGACCAGCTATGGTCTGTGGCACCGTGTGAGGTTTTAACCTTGGTTCCGCCGGCCTTGCGGATTGCGGCGACCAGTACGTCGGTTTGCGGCGCAAGGCCATCGTCGGATGATAGCACGAGCATCGGCACGGTGATGAGCCCGCCAGCTTTGGCGACCAAACTGTAAGCATCGCCCGCCTCCATCAGCTCATCCGTCATCGCCTCTGCAGTGGTCACGAGGCTTTCCCGGTCGCTATCCATTTCCTTCAGCAATGCGGGCCGGTCCAGCTTGCCGATCACGCCAAAGTCAGCCGCAGAGATCAGCACCAGCGCGGCAAGGCCCGGCTCTTGCGCCCCGGCCATCGCCGTCACCCAGCCGCCCATGCTGTGGCCCGCAACCGCCATGCGCTTGGTATCGATGCCAAACTTTGTCGCATTCGCGGGATCACGCAAAAAGGCCAATACCGCGCGCAAATCCTCTGGATTCTGTGCAAACTTGAAAGCGCCGGGGCTGCCCCATGATCCGCGATAGTTAAATGCAATCGCATTCCAGCCCGCCCGGCGCAGCGCCTGCGCCAGATCAAGGTTTTTCTCATTGCCGGGCAGACCATGACAAATCACGACGGTGGGATGAGGCCCCGCACCGGACGCCAGATAGGCGATGCCATTGACCAGCACCCCGCCTGTTGGAATGTGCAAAACCTCCAGCCGCGCTGGATGCGCCTTGTCTGCCGGAGGATCGCGATAGATGGCGGCGGGAAGCTCAGCCTTGCGCGCTGGTTTGGCGGAAACCGGCGAAGCCAGCGCGGCCAGTGATGCCGCAAATGCAATGCAGTATGCGCTCTTCAACATGCCTTGCCCCTTTAATTCGTTCAAACGATCCAGGCGGCGATCCCGTCCATCAAAAGCCCATCAGGCTGAGCACTTCCTTGCGGCTGCGATGGTCTTCAAGGAATGTGCCGATCAGGCGGCTCGTCACCATCCCGACACCGGGCGTGCGCACGCCGCGCCCGGTCATGCAGCCATGCTGCGCCTCGATCACCACCGCCACGCCATGCGGCTTCAGATTGTCCCAGATGCATTGCGCCACTTCAGAGGTGAGCCGTTCTTGAATTTGCAGGCGGCGGGCAAACGCATTTAGTACGCGGGCGAGCTTTGAAATGCCGACAACCTTATCGCGCGGCAAATAAGCGATCGAAGCGGTGCCAGTGATCGGCGCCATGTGATGCTCGCAATGCGATTGAAACGGGATGTTTTTGAGCAGCACCAGCTCCTGATATCCGCCCACTTCCTCAAACTGGCGGGCAAGATGCGCCGCCGGGTCTTCGTGATAGCCCTGGCAATATTCCTTCCAAGCGCGCGCCACGCGCTTTGGCGTATCGATCAAGCCTTCACGTTCTGGATCTTCGCCCGACCAGCGCAGCAGCGTGCGGATCGCGTCTTGCACCTCATCGGGCACAGGCAGCTTGTTCATCGCGGTGTCGTAGTCTGGAACAGGCGCAGCGTTATCCGATGCTGCGCCGCCGCCTGCGGAATGGCTAGTCATGATGGATTTCCTTTGGCGGCCTAATGATTGGCGATTACCAGCTCATCTGGATGCGCCATATTAAGATCGGAGCGCAGCAATTCTCCCACCAGATCGGGATCGGCGTGGCGGGGATCGAGCAGATCAACACGGTTCTTAATCCTGTCACGCTCAATCGTCAGGACTGCCAGCTCGTCTTCGCGCTGATCAAGCAGCCGCGCATTCTCGCTCCATGCCAACACGCCGCTAGGGCCAACCAAAGCCACCGCGCCGAGCATCAGCAGCGCAATCAACGCAAGCGATTGTGTCCAGCTTTGTCGCGGCATCTTAAGGGAGGAACGATCACGCTTCATGCCGATTTATAGAATCATACTTGCCCCACCGATTCAAGCCAAAACGCGCGGTTCATGCCATATAAAGCTCAATCGGGGATAACTGCTGTCGTTTCGATCTCGATGAGCGCAGCGGGTTCGACCAGACGCGTAACGCCCACCACCGCCATCGCCGGAAAATTCTTGCCAATCACCTCGCGCCATGCAGCGCCAATCGCGGGCAGATCGCTCTGATACGCCTCGATGTCGGTCACATACCAAGTCATCCGCACGATATGCTCCGGCGCTGCGCCCCCCTCTGCCAAAATAGCTACGGTATTTTCCAAGCATTTGCGCAATTGCGCGGGCAACCCGGTTGGAAATGCCTCGGTCTCATCCCAGCCAACAACGCCCCCGGTCCAAACCGTGGTGCCGCGCGCCACGATCCCATTGGCATACCCCTTTGGCCTCGGCCAGCCAGCAGGAAGCAGCGCGCGGTGCACGGTCATGCAACCGCGCCTTCGGCGACAGCTTTGGCAACTGGCGCAAACACCGGCAAAGCGCGGGTCACATCAGACCATGGGTGCGGGCGGCGCGTGTTAAAATCCATCTGCACCACGGTTTGCTTCACCGAAAAGCGCGGTTCGCCATCAACCGTTACGCCCGTGTGAAACGTCAGCGAGGTGCGCCCCAGCTTGACCGGCACAATCTCGAAGGTGATCAATTCGCCGAGGCAGCATGGCTGAATAAACTGAACCTGCAGATCAATCGTCGGAATGCCAAGCCGCTCGCGCAAGTGCGTTTGCGCGCGGTCGGCCCCGGTCACTTCGGTCATGAAATCCTCCACCGCACCATCGAGCATCTCAAGCAAACGGGGGAAATAGGCAAAGCCCGCTGGGTCGCAATGCGCAAAGCGAACCGGGAAAGTGTAACGATAGTTCATGCTGCATAAGCTTTCAGATGGTATCGGCGGTGACAATTATCGGCAGGCCGCAAACCGTGGATTGTTATGCTTCGATAATGCACCCGGTGACAACACCCAAACCGCGATCAATTGCCCTCAAACACCGGCGCGTGCTTTTGTGCAAAGGCTTCGTAGGCGCGCGTAAAATCTTGCGTTGTCATGCAAATTGCCTGCGCCTGCGCTTCCATCTCGATGGCAACGTCGATGCTAACGGCCCACTCAATGTTCAGCTGGTTCTTGGTCATGCCATGCGCAAAGCTTGGCCCGGCAGCCAGCGATGCGGCCATTGCCTGCGCTTCGGCCAGCACATCGCCCTCCACGATCCGATTGAAAAAGCCCCACCGTTCGCCCTCATCAGCGGTCATCACGCGACCGGTGTAGAGCAATTCAGAGGCCCTGCCCTGCCCGATCAGGCGCGGTAAAATAGCGCAGGCGCCCATATCACAGCCCGATAGCCCCACGCGCGTAAACAAAAACGCCGTCTTGGCGCGCGGCGTTGCATAGCGCAGATCGCTGGCCATCGCGAGAATAGCGCCCGCCCCCACGCAAACCCCATCAATCGCCGCGATAATGGGCTGCGGACAAGCGCGCATCGCCTTTACCAGATCGCCGGTCATGCGGGTAAACGCCAACAAGCCAGGCATCGCCATTTTGGTCAGCGGGCCGATTATTTCGTGAACATCGCCGCCCGAGCAGAAATTGCCGCCCGCACCGCTCAGCACCACAACCTTGACGGCGGGAATATAAGCCAGTTCGCGAAACAGATCGCGCAGCTCGGCATAGCTATCAAACGTGAGCGGGTTTTTCAGATCGGGCCGATCAAGCGTGATGGTCGCCACGCCATCTGCAAAACTCCAC
>JBBRXQ010000306.1:0-3888 GCA_038238515.1 Sphingomonadales bacterium
CGGGTTCCCGTGTGCAGCCATAAAGGCAGAAGCAATACGCAAGCGTGCGTTGGCGAAAGGCACCGGGATGGACGACATTTACATCGGCATGGGCGCAAATGGCGAACGCCAGGTGCTGCGGCTAGATCGCGCAAACCGTCACGGTTTGGTCGCAGGGGCAACGGGCACGGGCAAAACCGTGACACTCCAAAGCATGGCCGAGCAGTTATCCGCGCGCGGCGTGCCGGTGTTCATGGCCGATGTGAAAGGCGATCTGGCCGGGATCACAATGCCCGGGAGCCCCACCTTCAAGAATGCCGCGCTGATCGAGCAGCGCGCGAAGGATTTGGGCATCGATCCGTTTACGTACGCGGATAATCCGGCGGTTTTCTGGGATCTGTATGGCGAAGCGGGCCATCCAATTCGCACCACCATCTCGGAAATGGGTCCGCTGCTGCTGTCGCGGCTGCTCGGGCTGAATGATACGCAGGAAGGCGTGCTCAATATCGCTTTCCGCTATGCCGATGATAATGCCCTGCTGCTGCTTGATTTGCCCGATTTGCAATCAACCCTGATGGCCTGCGCCGAAAACGCCAGCGCCTTGGCCGCGAAATACGGCAACATTTCCAAAGCCAGCGTTGGCACGATCCAGCGCCAATTGCTCGCTTTTGAAAGCCAGGGCGCTGACAGGTTTTTTGGCGAACCCGCCTTCGAGATCAATGATTTTATGAAGGTCGACGATCAGGGGCGCGGCATGGTCAATGTGCTCGCCGCCGCCAAGCTGATGCAAAGCCCCAAGCTTTACGCCACGTTCCTGCTCTGGCTTTTGGCCGAGCTGTTTGAAGCGCTGCCCGAAGTGGGCGATCCCGACAAGCCCAAGCTGGTGTTCTTTTTTGACGAGGCGCATTTGCTGTTCGACGAAGCGCCGCAAGCGCTGTTTGACAAAGTTGAGCAGGTCGTTCGCCTGATCCGCTCGAAGGGTGTCGGCGTTTATTTCATCTCGCAGAATCCGATCGATATCCCTGAAAAGATCGCCGGACAGCTGGGCAACCGGGTGCAACATGCGCTGCGCGCGTTCACCCCGCGCGATCAAAAGGCTATCCGTGCCGCCGCCGACACGTTTCGCATCAATCCCGATCTTGATGTCGAGCGCGTGATTACCGAGCTTAAGGTTGGCGAAGCGCTGGTTTCGACGCTCGATAAAGACGGTGCACCGGGAATTGTGCAGCGCACGCTCATCGCGCCGCCGCGCTCGCGGCTTGGCCCGCTGGAGCCAAAGGAGCGCGCGATCATCCAATCGATTAGCCCGTTCGAGGGCAAATACGAAACCGCCGTAAACCGCGAGTCCGCATCTGAAGTACTGGCGCAAAAGTCCGCCGATGCCGCTGCTGCCGCGCAGCAGGTTGAGACCGAGGGGGCAGATGCGCAGCGCGCTGCCCCGCGTCAATCACCCACGCTGTGGGACAAAGCGGGCAAGGCGGCGATGGGCGCGGTCGCGGCTTCAGCAGGGGCGGTGATCGCGGCGAAGATGAGCGGTCACAAATCGCGTTCCTCTCCGCTGGCGTCCGGCGCAAGCGCGATAGTGGGCACAATCGCTACCCAGCTTGGCGGCGCGGCCTTTGGCCGGTTTGCACGCGGGCTGATGGGCGGTCTGCTGCGGTGAGCTGCGCCGAATGCCGTTGCAGTTGAAACGAAAGCGCGGCAGGGACGGTGTTAACCAACAGTCTGACCAGTAATTTGGCCAGTGATCTAGAAAGTCTATTATGCGTTCATTGCTTCTCGCCGCGACGATTCTCGCTGGCTCAGTTTCCGCGCTCCCGGCGCTTGCCCAGCAAGCCCCGCCTGCCATCCCCGCAGAAGCCGGTGTAATGCCTGAAGGCAAGCTTGATGGCGCGGTGGTCCCCTCAGCCTACCGGCTCGATCTAACTGTCGATCCCGCCAAGGAGCGCTTTTCCGGACATGTCGAGATTGATGCGTCGATCAAAAAGTCCAGCCGCTTCGTCTGGATGCACGGCCGCGATCTCAAAGTAGGCATGGTCACTGCCAAAGTGGGCGGCAAACTGCTGACCGGCACATTCACGCAAACCGATCCCACCGGCGTGGCGCTGGTGACTTTTGCCGAGGCGCTGCCCGCAGGTCCGGTGACGTTCGTGTTCGATTATGATGCTGCGTTTAACGAAAGCCCGGCGGGCCTGTTCCGCGTCAAAGTGGGCGGTGATTGGTACAGCTGGTCGCAATTTGAATCGACCGATGCGCGCGCTGCTTTTCCCAGCTTTGACGAGCCCGGCTTCAAAACGCCGTGGACCGTTACCTTGCGCACCCCGGCGGGGCTGAAGGCGATCAACAACGCACCCGAAACCAGCACCGAAACCAAAGACGGCGTCACCGTCCACACATTCGCGCCAACGCTCCCGCTGCCAAGCTATCTTGTGGCGATCATGGTGGGGCCGTTTGTTACCGCCGAGGGCACTGTCCCTGCCAATGCCCAGCGCGCTGCGCCGCTGCCGATCCGCGTGGTTTCCACCAAGCAAAACGCGGCGAGCCTCAATTTCGCGCTCGAAGGCACCAAGGGCATCGTCACGCATCTGGAGAACTATTTCGGCCAGTCGTTCCCCTATCCAAAGCTCGATCAGATCACCTCGCCGATCATGCCCGGCGCGATGGAGAATGCGGGCGCAGACCTTTATGAAGATTCGCTGCTGATCCTCGATGACAAAGCCTCGACTGATCAGAAGCGCCGCTTTGGCATGGTGGTGGCGCACGAGCTGGCGCATCAATGGTTTGGCGATCTGGTAACCCCGGCGTGGTGGGACGATATCTGGCTGAATGAGAGCTTTGCCAACTGGATGGGCTTTCGCATCGGCAACGAATGGCGCCCCGATCTTAACATTGGCGCGGGCGCGTTGGCCGAAGGGTTCTCCGCAATGGGCACTGACGCTTTGCTCGCTGGCCGCCCGATTCATCAACCAATCGCCAAGAACTCGCAGATCGATGCTGCGTTTGATTCGATCACCTATGGCAAGGGCGGCCATGTGGTCGCGATGATCGCGGCATTTATGGGCGACACCAAGTTTCGCGATGGCGTGCGCGGCTACATGGCCAAGTACAAATATGGCAACGCTACCAGCGCCGATTTCTTTGCGGCGATGGCCGAAGCCTCAGGCGACGCCCGTATTCTCCCCGCGATGCAGAGCTTCACCGACCAGCAGGGTGTTCCGCTGGTTACTTTTGCGCGCGCGCCCGGTGGAAAAGCCGCAGTGGGCAAATGGAAAGTCACGCAAAGCCGCTACGTGCGCCTCGGCACCACTGGTCCGGCAACGAAGTGGGGAATTCCGCTATGTCTGAGGCAGGGCGGCGAGCGCCAGTGCACGCTCATGACCGAAAAGACTGTCAGCGTGACGATCGACGGTAAAGGGCCGCTGGTTCCCAATGCGGGCGGCACCGGCTATTACCGGTTTGAATTGCCCAAGAAGGACTGGGACGCGCTGATCGCGGCCACTCCGTCGCTGCCAAGCGGCGAAGCGCTCGCGGTCTCTGACAGCCTGAGCGCCAGCTTTTACGCGGGCCGCGCAAGCGCCGCTCAGGTGATCGCAGGCGCGCGCGCACTCGCGGCTAATCCCGATAGCTACGCCAATGGCGATGCCACTGGGCTGCTTCAGTCCATGGTCCGGCGCGGGGTGATCGCGGCCAGCGCCAAGCCGAAGATCGAGGCCTTCGTTGATCAGATCTATGCGCCGCGCCTAAAGGCATTGGGTTTTGATCCGCGTGCTGGCGCTCATGCGGCAGACGATGCGGAAAAGCAGCAAACCAGAACGCAGCTCGTTGAATTGCTGGCCTCGGTCGCCAAAGACATGCCGCTCCGCAGCCAATTGGCGGGGGCGGTCGATGCATATCTGGGCGGCGATGCCA
>JBBRXQ010000307.1:0-3876 GCA_038238515.1 Sphingomonadales bacterium
ATGGCCGCGATTTCATCTGGCTTGCCCAGCCGCCCGATCGGATGGCTGGCGACAAAGCTGGCATAAAGCGCATCTGGATCGGCCGATTGCGCCAGCACTTTGTCGATGATCGGGGTGTGGATCGCGCCCGGATGGATCGAATTGCAGCGGATCGCATAGCCTTTCTCGGCGAAATGAAGCGCGCAGGATTTGGTCATCAGCGTCACCGCCGCCTTGGCAGCGTTATACGCCACCAAGCCGCTCGTGGCGCGAATGCCCGCGAGCGAGGACATGTTGATGATCGATCCGCCCTTTGCCTTCATTAGCGGCAGCACGTGCTTGGTGCCCAGAAACACACCGAGCACATCGATATCAAGTTCATGCCGAAATTGATCGAGCGTTACGTCTTCGATTGAGCCGAGCGTGGTGATCCCGGCATTGTTGACCAGCACATCGAGCGGCCCGCACGTGGCATAGGCATCGAGCCACGATTGCTCTTTCGTAACGTCGAGAATGACGAACCGCGCAGCATCGCCCAATTCAGCCACCATCGCCGCGCCGCCAGCCTCATCGATATCTGCGATCACCACCGAGGCACCCTCGGCGACAAAAGCGCGCGCCATAGCGGCACCGAGCCCTGAGGCCGCGCCAGAAATGAACGAAGTCTTGCCTGCAAGACGCGCCATCAGCGTGGCACCGGATTGGTTGGCATTGCATGTCTCCCATGTTGCTACGGCCGTTTTGCCCGCGCGTTGGACGGTGTTCTACCGTAGCAATTGCCAGAGCCGTGCTGTCGATTTCGCTAGGTCTGCCGATGGGAATGCGCCCGAGCACGCAGGGCAACCTTTTCTGCCGCGCGCTCTGCCAAACAGATGCGATAGCTGCTGTGCTTGGGCGGGAAGCAGGTTCGAAATAAATCCTGTTAAGCAGGCCTTTGTTTGCAATTGCGCAAGGATTATCCCTTATCGCCGAGGAGTGACCAGATCGCTTCAAATTAACCCTGCTGCGCTGCCGCGCGAGTTGCCGGTCATGGCCATTATGGGGCTGTCTGATCCGGCGGAGGGCGATTGGACGCGTTTGCGCGGTATGCAATATGCCACGCTGGACAAGCTGATCGGGGCGCGATTGCTGGCGCATGCGCTGGCTGCGTTGCTGGTGATCCAGTCGCTGAGTAGCGCGATCAGCATGGTGATCCTGACCGGATGGGCTGGGCTGCTGGTGGCCGTGCTGATCCATAGCGCACGCAATGACCAGCGCCTTCACAATGCCGATCGGCGGCGCATTTCGCGCAGGGAAATTCAACACCAGACCATGGGCATTGCGGTAACCGGATTGATCTGGGCTTTGCCTATGCTCATCATGGCCCATTATGCCAGCACCGACCAGCGTTTGCTGCTCTGGAGCGTCATGACCATGGTCATGGCGGCAACCGCCTTGGCATTTGCGGCAGTACCGCTGGGAACAGCGCTGTTTAGCGCCATTCTGGGGACGGCTGGGTTTGCAACCTTTGCTGCGCACGGCGAGTTTTTGGCGGCCGCAATCGCGGTAACGTTTGTGATGCTCCTCTTATTCGGCAGCCTTGAGGCGGCGCGTAGTTTCCTCTGGGGCAAAGTTGCCGAAGCGGGCTTTGCCGAAAAGGGCGAAGTTGTGTCGCTGCTGCTGCGCGAATTTGAAGAGGGCGAGGCCGACTGGCTGTGGCAGATCGACAGCAACCGGCGCGTGCGCTCGGCATCGCCGCGCTTTGCCTTTGCGCTGGGCGAAGACCCCGATGAAATCGACGGACGCCCGCTGATCCAGCTGGTCGCGGGCCCATCTTGGGAATCGGGCTACTTCCATTCCTCGCTGCATAATCTGGCCGAACGGCTGAAACGTCGCGAGAGCTTTGCCAATCTTTTGGTGCGCGTGACGTTGCGCGGCAAACACCGCTGGTGGGAGCTTTCAGCATCGCCCAAGTTTGATGATAACGGCGTGTTTATTGGTTTTCGCGGGGTTGGCTCGGATGTTACCGAACAGCGCGAAAGCGCTGACAAGATCGCCTATCTGGCGCGCTATGACACGCTAACCGGCCTGCCCAACCGGCTGATGCTGACCGAGACGCTGGGCGAAGCCATGCGAAATGCTGATCGCTGGCGGATGCGCTGCGCGTTTCTGATGATCGATCTCGACCGTTTCAAATCGGTGAACGATTCGCTCGGTCATCAAGTCGGCGATAAATTGCTCGCGCTGGTTTCTGCGCGGCTGAAGTCGTTGATCAGCGAAAACGAGCTGTGCGGGCGGCTGGGCGGCGATGAGTTTGCAATTGTGATCCACGACGCCACTGATTCGCAGCGGATTGAGTCTGTGGCGCACGCAGTGGTTACCGCGCTATCGCAGCCTTATCAGGTCGATCATCACACGCTCTTTGTTGGCGCAAGCATTGGCTCGGCAGTTGGTCCGCGCGATGGGGCCACGGTGGAAACGCTGATGCGCAATGCCGATCTGGCGCTTTATAGTGCCAAGGATCAAGGCGGCGGCCAGCATTGCGGCTATGAGCCATCGCTGCATGCGAACGCTGAAGAACGACGCAAGCTGGAATCTTCGCTGCGGCAAGCGCTTGAACGCGGCGAATTCAATGTCGTGTATCAGCCGGTGGTGGATGCCATGACGGGCGAGCCGCTCAGTTTTGAAGCGTTGCTGCGCTGGAATTCGGCCGAGCATGGCCCAGTCAGCCCGGTAAAGTTTATCCCGCTGGCCGAAGATACCCGGCTGATTGTGCCAATCGGCGAATGGGTACTGCGCACAGCCTGCAAAGAAGCGATGAACTGGCCCGAACAGATCAAGATTGCGGTGAATGTTTCTGGCGAGCAATTGCTAGATCCGCACTTTGCCGAAACCGTGGTTAGCGCGCTGGCAGCAAGCGGCCTGCCGCCACACCGGCTTGAGATTGAGGTGACTGAAAGCATTTTTGTGCGCGACGGCGCGGTGGCGCAGCAAACGCTTGAGCGGATCATGTCGCTCGGCTGCGGGGTTGCGCTCGATGATTTCGGCACGGGATATTCTTCGCTCGGATACCTGCGGCGGATGCGCTTTTCGACCATCAAGGTTGATCGCAGCTTTGTTCAGGGCGCGGCGCTCAATAATCCCGAGAGCCTGGCGATTGTCCGCGCGGTGGTGGCAATGGCCGATGCGTTGGAGATGTCTACCACCGCAGAAGGCGTGGAAACCGAGGCCGAGCTGGCCACGATCCGCCGGCTGGGCTGCAAGAAAATTCAGGGCTATCTGTTTGGCCGCCCAATGCCCGCGGCCGACGCACTGGCGATGTTTGAAAATCTGGCGTTGCGCGAAGCCTAAGTAATCGTCACTCCGGCTAAGCGCCAACGCTGAGGCTAGACAGCACGCTTTCAAACACGGCGCGCCCATCGCTGCCGCCGTGCGCGGGTTCGATCATGCGTTCGGGATGGGGCATCATGCCCAGCACATTGCCGCCTGTATTCAGCACCCCCGCAATGCCGCGCTGAGATCCGTTGACCGGCTCGTCATAGCGAAACGCCACGCGGCCTTCACCTTCGATCCGGTCCAGTGTTTCGGCATCGGCAAAGAAATTGCCGTCATGGTGCGCCACTGGAATCGCGATCCGCTGGCCCGCCGCATACCGCGTAGTGAACAGCGATTGATTATTCTCCACCACCAGCGGCACCTCGCGGCAGACAAAGCGGATGCCCGCATTGCGCATCAATGCGCCGGGCAGCAGGCCGGCCTCGGTCAGCACCTGAAAGCCATTACACACGCCCAGCACCGCCACGCCGCGCGCTGCTTGCTCGATCACCGCGCGCATCACGGGCGAACGCGCAGCCATCGCGCCTGAGCGCAGATAATCGCCATAGGAAAACCCGCCAGGCAGCGCGATAAAATCGAGGC
>JBBRXQ010000308.1:0-3842 GCA_038238515.1 Sphingomonadales bacterium
ATCGGCGGCGGCACGCTGGCCAGCCAGATTTTGGCCGCGATGGAAGTTGCCGCCAGCCGGGGCGCTGCGTTTAGCCGCTATGGCTCGTCGGTGGCCAAAAAGGTCTACATTTATGGCGGGCTTGATATGGGGCCAACAGTGCTTAACCGCGCGTTTGGCCTCACATGGGATCTGGCAGGGTGGCTGCTCACCCCGTTCATGGCCAAGGCGGGGATGGATATCGTGGGCAAGATGCGCGCGCGCGTGGCCAAGGACCTCACGACCACCTTTGCCAGCCATTACAAAGCGCACGTTTCGCTCGAAGGGATGCTAACCAAGGAAGCGGTGAGCGAATACAACGCACGGCGCACTGGCGAAAAGTATTTGGTGGTGCCGGAGTAACCAACGCCGCGATTAGCGCCATGACCCGCTCCCCCGCGCAGGCGGGGGTCTCGGGCGTGGATCGCTGTGCTTTGCTGAACGAGGCCCCCGCCTGCGCGGGGGAGCGGGGGGGGGGGATTAGGCCTTGCCGACTACGCTCTCAGGCAAATCTTTGCCGAACACGCGTTGGTAATATTCGGCCACCAGCACCCGCTCGGTCTCATCGCATTTGTTGAGGAACGAGAGGCGGAAGGCAAAGCCAACGTCGGTGAAGATCGCGGCGTTTTGCGCCCAGCTAATCACCGTGCGCGGGCTCATCACCGTAGAGATATCGCCGTTGATAAAGCCCTTGCGGGTGAGATCGGCAACGCGGACCATGTTGCCTGCGGTTGTCTGATCCAGCCCGGGGACTTTGCTGGTGACGATCTGGATTTCGGTGGGCGTGGGCAGATAATTGAGGCCCACCACAATGTTCCAGCGGTCCATCTGGCCCTGATTGATTGCCTGCGTGCCATGATAAAGCCCGCTGGTATCGCCAAGGCCAACGGTGTTGGCGGTGGCGAACAGACGAAACCACGGGTTAGGGCGGATCACCCGGTTTTGATCGAGCAGCGTTAGCTTGCCCTCGGTTTCCAGCACACGCTGGATCACAAACATCACATCGGGGCGGCCCGCATCATATTCGTCGAATACCAGTGCGGTCGGGGTTTGCAGCGCCCACGGCAGCAGCCCTTCGCGGAATTCGGTAACCTGAAGCCCATCACGCAGCACAATCGCATCGCGGCCAATCAGATCGATGCGGCTGATGTGCGCGTCCAGATTGATGCGGATGCATGGCCAATTCAGCCGCGCTGCCACTTGTTCGATATGCGTTGATTTGCCCGTGCCGTGATAGCCTTGCACCATCACGCGGCGATTGTGCGCAAAGCCAGCAAGGATCGCCAGCGTGGTATCGGGATCAAACACATAGTTTGGATCGATATCGGGAACGCGCTCATCGGCCACGGAAAACGCGGGGACGGTCATATCGACCCCGATCCCAAAGGTTTCGCGCACGCTGACAGTGGTGTCGGGTGCGTCGAGTACGGTGGTGGAGCCTTGGTGTGCGGGCATGTTTGCTATCTCGTTCATCATTTGTTGGCCTATACGCGCGCGCGCACTGCTGCAATACGCTTCGAACAGCCTATCGAAACCGCGAGGGAAAATTCATGATACTCTATGGTGCGCCGATTTCGCCATTTGTCCGCAAAGTTGCGCTGGTTCTCGCCGAAAAGGGCCTTACTTATGAGCCTGCGCGCGGCGGCCGTGGATCTGGCGGCCCAGAATTTGCCGCCGCAAGCCCTTTTGGGAAAATCCCGGCGATTAATGATGATGGCTTCACATTGTCCGATTCGACCGCGATCGTTTGCTACCTAGATGCCCAATATCCTGAGCCGCGTCTGATTCCGGCTGATGCGCGCGCCTATGGCAAGGCGATTTGGTTTGATGAATTTTCGGATACGATCTTTGCTGCATCGGGGCTCAAGATCATGTTCAACCGTCTGGTTGGCCCCAAGCTGATGAAGGTTGGCGGAGACGAGGCGTTGGCGCTGCAAGGGGATGCAGAAATGCCGCCTCTCTTGGATTATGTCGAAGAGGTGGCGCCTGCATCGGGTTGGCTGCTGGGCGAAGACTTCAGCATTGCGGATATCTCGGTCGCTTCGATGCTGCGCACCATGTCATTCGTGGGCCACCCGATCGATGCCGCAGCCCGCCCGCGCACCGCCACGTGGTTTGAGCGCGTTGCCGCGCGGCCATCATGGCAGGCAATTATCGCGCCAGAGGATGCGTACTGGCGCAAGATCATGCCAGCGGAGTGAACTTCGCGCCTTTACCAAACCTGCAGGGACCTTCCGCATGGCTGATTACACATTCTATACCGTTCCCATGTCGCGCGGGCAGATTGCGCGCTGGGCGCTGCATGAGGCGGGCGCGGATTATGAGCACGTGCTGGTCGATTTTGCCAATCGGCCCGCCGGCCTTGCCGTTGCCAATTCGATGAACAAGGTGCCCGTGCTGATCCATCATGCGCCAGAGGGCGACCGTGTGGTGACCGAGTGTGCCGCGATCTGCGCTTATTTGGCGCACGTGCATCCTGAGGCTGATCTGCTCCCCCGCGCGGAGGAGAGCGCGGACTATTATCGCTGGCTGTTCTTTGCCGCAGGGCCGCTTGAGCAAGCGGTGATGGCACGGATGATGGGCTGGGAAGTTGCGCCAGAGCGGCAAGGAACGGTTGGTTTCGGAAACTATGATCGCGCGATGGCCGCGCTCGAAGGATTGCTCGATGGCCGCGATTGGGTGTGCGGCGCGCGCTTCACGATGGCCGATGTTTATGTCGGCAGCCAGGTCGACTGGGGGCTGAATTTCGGCTCGATGCCAGATCGCCCCGCGTTTGTGCGGTATGCAGAGCGATTTCGCGCGCGGCCCACGTATTTGGCGTCAAAGGATGTTGATCGGCAGCTGATCAAGGCGGCGAAGGTGGCCTAATCGCGTGGCCTCTCAAGGCGCGGCCCCCGACTTGAAACTAAGGTTTGTTTACATAACGGCTAGGTTGACACCATAGCCATAGGCCCGCGCCGCAGGTATATGGCGCGCGCTGGCCTCGTCGGGGCCGGGCAAAACGGAGCATGCTACCATGAGCATTTTCGACTCGCTGCTGGGTCAGATCACCAGCAATATCGATATCAAAAACCTCGCCGCAAAAGTCGGCATCGATCCATCCATGGCTGAAACTGCGATCGCGGCGCTTGCTGCTGGTCACCATTCACCAAACGATACGGTGGCCACAGCAGCCGCCAACACCGGCATTGATTCGGGAATTTTGCAGCAGATTGTTGGTCACATTGGCGGCGAAGGCTCGCTGGGCAACTTCGCGTCGATGATCGGCCAAAGCCCCGATGCGCTCAAGATGGTCACCGGCTTTCTTGACAAAGATGGCGACGGCAATCCGCTGAATGATCTGGCTGGCATGGCTAAGGGATTGTTCGGCAGCTGAGCGATCCGCGAGGTTAGCTGAGTTAGACGTACAAAAAGGGGGGCAACGGCAAAACCGTTGCCCCCCTTTTGCTATTGCGCGGCGAAAGTTTCAGTCGGTCATGCCAGCGGGAACTTTGCCGCCGTTTTCGGCGAGCTTGCGCATGGTGGCCTTGTGCAGCCAGATGTTCATTTCGGCCGAACCATCGAGCGCGCCGGTGTAGCCCAGCTCGTGCGCCAGTTCTTTGCGGTTGGCGAGGCTCGAATCAATCTCGAGCAGCTTCATCAGATCGACGATCGAGCTCTGCCAATTCAGATCCTTGCCATGTGCCATCGCTCCCAGCGCGGCTTCAACGTCAACATCTGTAAGTGTCGGCTCGGGCGCTGGCATGGGTGAGGCCGTGACCGGTCCAGCGGTGCCAGTCGCGGCTGCACCGGCTGCGGGGTGCGGCGCGGGTGGCGGCGCGGAG
>JBBRXQ010000309.1:0-3826 GCA_038238515.1 Sphingomonadales bacterium
CCCCATATCTCAACCTGACCCGAGGTTTTCATCACCAGCCCGGCGAGCGTATTGATGATCGTGGATTTGCCCGCACCATTGGGGCCGAGCAGACCAAAAATCTGACCTTGCGGCACATCGAAACTGACCCCGCCGAGCGCCAACTTGCCCTCACCGCTCTCTTTACCAGCGGGGGCATAGCGCTTGACGAGATCGCGGATACGAATGGCGGGGGTTTGGTCCATGCGATTGTTCCTGCCCTGTGGGGGCCTTTTCGTAAAGGGGATGATCAGAACGCGGACTTGAATGATCGCTACAGTAGGATTAAATCCTACTGTGCCAGAAGGAACTGCGACAGGAGGAATAGACATGCGTTCGACCCAGCAATTCAGCGTGACTCTGCCCAATGAGATGGCCGCGCTCGTCCGTAGCAAAGTGGCTTCGGGCGAATATGCCAGCGAGAGCGAAGTGATCCGCGACGGGCTGCGCGCGCTGCACGCCCGCGAACGTGCGATCGACGATTGGCTCAGGCAGAGCGCGCTACCTGCTTATGATGCCTATCGGGCCGATCCTTCGTGCGGCATCCCGCTTGATGATGTGCGCGCCTCAATCGGTGAACACGGCTGCTGAAATCAGGAACGGGTCGGTGATGACCTATCGCATCGTCTTCACGCCCGAAGCCCGTGACGAACTTGCTCGCCTGAACGCCTATTTGGCAGCGGCGGCTGACGCCGAAATAGCGGCGCGGTTCACGAGCGGGATATTGGAAGCCATTGCCGCGCTTGATCAATACCCTGCTCGCGGCACGCCGCGCGACGATCTGCGCCCCGGCTTGCGCACGTTGGCATGGCGGCGGCGCGTGACGATTGCCTATGTGGCCGAGGAGGCCGCCGTGGTGATCATCGGAATTTTCTATGGCGGCAGGGATGTTCAAGGCCTGCTCAACGCCGAATGATGCGGCGGCGCGGAAGAAGGTTAGCGGTGTCGCGCAGCGGCTGCCTTTGCTTTGCCCGTCTTGCCCGGCGCGCGCAGCTTTGCTAGCGACGCATCCATGAGTTTGCCCCCCGAAACGATCATGACCGAAACGCGCCGGGTGCGGTGCGATGGGGCCACCGGCATTGCTGGCGGCGCGGCGCTGGGGCACCCGCGCGTGTGGCTTGAGATTGACGAGCGCGGCTTTGCCGAGTGCGGCTATTGCGATCGGCGGTTTGTGCTGAAAGATGGCCCGGCAGACTTAGCAGCCTGACCCGAAATCTTGGCTAGCGGGATGCGCAAACGCTTCCTATGTTGCATGGCATGACCCAAACAACTGATACCCGCTCGCTGCTCTATCGCCCCGGCCTGCTCACTCCTGATGACGCGCAACGGCTGACTGCCACCGCGCTGGGCGCGTGTGATGATGGCGAACTGTTTCTTCAATTTGTGGCCAGCGAGAGCTTTGGCTTTGACGATGGCCGCCTGAAAACCGCCGATTATTCGCGCGATGCCGGGTTTGGGTTGCGCGGAGTTTCGGGCGAGATGACCGGCTTTGCGCATGGCAATGAGATTTCGGTGGCAGCGATTAGCAGCGCGGGCGAAACACTGAAGCTGCTCGATCCGGCCAAGAACGCCGCCGCGCCGCCGCCGCGCCAGAACAACCGCCATCTTTACACCGAAGCATCGCCGCTTGATGCGGTGCCATTTGAAGCCAAGGTGAAGCTGCTGGAAAGCATCGACGCGGCAGCGCGGGCGCGCGATCCGCGCGTGTCGCAAGTTTCCGCCTCGCTGGCGGGGAGCTGGTCGGTGGTGGAGATCGTGCGCGCCGATGGCTTTGTGGCGCATGATGTGCGCCCGCTGGTGCGGCTGAATGTTTCCATCGTGGCCGAGCACAATGGGCGGCGCGAGACCGGCTCATTCGGGATGGGCGGACGGCGGCTGTATGACGATCTGTTTGAGCCCGAAACATGGAACCGCGCGATCGACGAGGCGCTGGCGCAGGCGCTGACCAATCTGGAATCGGTGGCGGCGCCGGCGGGCGAGATGACTGTGCTGCTCGGCCCCGGCTGGCCCGGCATTCTGCTGCACGAAGCAATCGGCCATGGGCTTGAAGGCGATTTTAACCGCAAGGGCACCAGCGCATTTTCGGGCCGCATCGGCGAGCGGGTGGCCGCGCCCGGCGTGACCGTGATCGACGATGGCTCGATCCCCGGACGGCGCGGATCGCTGAGCATCGATGACGAAGGCACGCCGACTCAAGAAAACGTGCTGATCGAAGATGGCATTTTGAAGGGCTATATCCACGACCGGCTGAACGCGCGGCTGATGGGCGTGGCCCCCACCGGCAATGGGCGTCGGCAGAGCTATGCCTATGCGCCGATGCCGCGCATGACCAACACGTTTATGCGCAGCGGCAATGATGATCCCGCCGAGCTGCTGAGCCGCGTGAAAAACGGGATTTTTGCCAAGTCATTTGGCGGCGGTCAGGTTGATATCACCAGCGGCAAGTTCGTGTTTTCGTGCACCGAAGCGTATTTGATCGAAAACGGCAAGCTGGGCGCGCCGATCAAGGGCGCGACGCTGATCGGCGATGGGCCGAGCGTGCTCACGCGGGTGAGCGGCATTGGCAACGATATGGCGCTGGATGAGGGCGTGGGGGTTTGCGGCAAGGGCGGACAAAGCGTGCCAGCCGGCGTGGGCCAGCCGACATTGCTGGTCGATGGGCTGACTGTGGGCGGGACCGCCTGAGATAATTGCGAAGGGCTTGGAGGGCTTTGCGCGTTACCTGTCAGCAAAAGTTAAGCCGGATTGGTTCAGCCTGCGCCAGTGTTTGATTCGAAAGGCATGTGATCATGGCTAGCTTCCTGCGCACAATCGGGTTTGTTTTTACCGCAAGCGCACTGCTCGGCGCGGCTACCGCTGCCGAGGCGCGCCCGCGCCTGACCGGCGAAGAGGCGCTGGCCAAAGCGCTTGAAGGCCGCGTGGCGGGCAAGCCAGTCAACTGCATCGGCCAAGCCTTCACTGCGTCGACCCGCGTTTTTGACAAGACCGCGATCGTTTATGAAACCGGCCGCACGATGTATGTGCAGCGCCCGACCAGCGGCGTAGAATCGCTCAATAACACGGTTACCTTAGTGACCAACATCTATGGGTCGCAGCTGTGCAACGTCGACATCGTGCGGCTGATAGACCGCAACGGCTTTTTCTTTCGCGGGTTCGTTGGGCTTGGTCCATTTGTGCCCTATGCCAAACCCGCCAAGGTTGCCTTAGCGGATTGAGCCGGGGCGGATTGAGCCGGGGCGCTTGGCGGGTTGGCAGCGCGGGATGCGGGCGGTAAGAGCCCCGAATGACCCTGCGCCTTGCCACCCCCAACGATGCCCTTGCCTTGGCCGATCTTGGCCGCAGGGCGGTTTCTGCGAAGTTTCAAAGCCTTTACAAGCCTGAAGACTTTGCCGCGTTTATGGAAAAAACGCATAGCAATGCAACGCTGGTGCGCGAACTGGCCGATCCGGGGATGCGGATTGGAGTGGTGGAGCGCGATGGCGCGCTGGCGGCGTTTTGCAAACTGGTCATCACCAGCACGCTGCCCGATCAATTCAGCGAAGCACGCGGCGCCCGCGCGCCACTGGAGCTTAAGCAGCTCTATACCGATCCGGCGCAGACCGGCGGCGGCATGGGCGCGCGGTTGATCGAATGGGCGGTGGAACAAGCGCGCGGCGTGGGTTCGGACGAAGTGCAGCTGACCGTTTACAGCGAGAACCATGATGCGCAGCGGTTTTATCATCGCCATGGCTTTGCCAAGATTGCCGATATCGAATTTTGGGTGGGCAATCACCGCGACCCGGAGTTCTTGTATGCCCGGAAACTATAG